>DATNQT010000125.1:0-3869 GCA_036703885.1 Candidatus Sericytochromatia bacterium | reverse complement strand
CGCATAATACGTTCCGCAAGTGTTGGCATGAACCGATGAAGCACAAACAGTAATTTTGTTTTACCAATCCGCATTTCAAATCGATTTTGGCTAAAATTACGCCAAAATTCTTCGACTAATGCCTCTGGTTTAATCTTGCCGCGTCCCCGTCCTCGTGTCATAGCAGTATCCACGAGTGGCGCAATGATCTCAAAGACTTGGACAGAGGTTCCTTCAAGCTGCCATCGTAAGGCTTTGGTGAAACTGTGCAGCGCGGCTTTGCTGGCACAATAGACTGGGGCGCTTTGCTTTGGCACAATGCCCAACCCTGACGAAACGTTAATAATTGCAGCAGTGGGGTGGCTTAAAAGTTGCGGTAGAAAAAGTTTTGTCAGATACAACGGACTGAGCAAGTTAATGTCTAGTTCAGCTTCAATTTGCTCAACGGCGATCGCAGGATCAGCAAAGTCATAGTTATACTGAACGCCCGCATTATTGATGAGAATGTTTACGTCAGGATAGTTGTAAACTAACTTGTCGAGGGCTTGGCGATCGCGCATATCTGCTAGTTCGACGGTAATCGTTGGCAATTGGCTTTTCAGGGCTTCGGCTTTCTCAGCATTTGTGCCTGTCACAATCACGGCATTCCCTTCATGAAGAAACCGCCGAGCGAGAGCCAAACCAATTCCTGATGTGCCGCCTGTAATCAAAACAGTATTGTGAGCCGTCTTCATAAATTACTCTAGCCGCTAGGGTATTGAAGCCATCCTAGACTGGAGCTTGCAGTAGTTCATTAACATAAGTTAATGCGATTTCAATTGGGCACGAATTCGGCTCAAGGTTACAGGAGTGATGCCGAGGTAGGAAGCAATATGATGTTGCCTGATGCGAGTTTCCAAGCCAGGGTATTCCTCTTGAAAACTCAAATAGCGAGTTTTGGCATCATCCAATAGCAAAGCACTTTCCCGCTTCTCCTTCTTGATGAATAAAATTTCAGCAATTTTGCAATTCAGCGCTTGCCAGCAGGGATGGTTTTCACAAAGCGCTCGATAAGCTGAATAATCGGCAATGAGTAGCTTTGTATCCTCCAATGTCTGAATAAAAAGTCGTGAAGGCTGTTCCAATAACAACGCGCTATAAGCTGCAACAAAGCTATTCTCAGCACAGAATGATTTCGTGTATTCGTTGCCATCGCGATCGACATAATATAAGCGTAGGATGCCGGAGTTCACAAACCCGATTGTTTTCGGCACATCACCCGCACAAACAAAAAAATCACCTCGTTTCAAGGTGTATGTTTGAAATAGGTTCCTAGCTTTGATGGCTTCGCCTTCTGGTAGATTGATGAGCGATCGCACTATCGCGATAAGTTGGGTCAGATCTTGGGTCAGCATATCTAAAACCTGTGGAGCGCAATAGACCAAAAAGCTTGCTGATCAGAGTGGCGATCGCTTTTCTTCATAGACTTGCTGCATAAGTGGCAACTCAGCTAGAAATAGATACTAGAGTACCGTAGATGCAAGCCTCTACTTTGAATGCTACAAGCAGAACAGGTTTTACAAAGGCGCTATCAACTTCAACGACAGATTGGACAAAATCCAGGACGGCAAACCTGGCTGGCGCAAGACGTTGAGGCATCACCAGCAGAATTGGTGATCGTGAAATTGCTGGCGTTTAGCCCTCAAATGCAGTGGGACGAATTCAAGCTATTTGAACGAGAAGCGCAAGTCCTCAAACAACTGAACCATCCCCGAATTCCTCGCTATCGCGATTATTTTTCGATGGATAAAGAAACGGGTGCGGGGTTATGCTGGTTCGGATTAGTACAGCAATACATTCCTGGTGCTTCGCTGCGGCAGTTACTGAATGAAGGGAAACGGTTTACGGAGAAGCAGGTACGGAAAATTGCCACTGATGTTCTAGAGATTCTGATTTACCTACATGAATTAGAGCCATCGGTGCTACATCGAGACATCAAACCCAGTAATCTGATTTTTGGAGAAGACGAGCAAGTCTATCTTGTGGATTTTGGTGCAGTTCAGAATCAAGCGGCTACTGAGGGAGTTACTTTTACGGTAGTCGGAACCACTGGATATGCCCCATTAGAACAGTTTTGGGGTAAAAGTGTACCGGCTTCTGACCTTTATGCGTTGGGCGCAACTCTCATTCATTTGTTAACAGGAACTGCACCAGCAGATTTACCACAACAGGATTTACGAATTCAATTTTCCGAGCGAGTGAGCATCAATCCAAATTTCACCCGATGGATTGAAGCCCTCACTGCACCTGGCCTCAATCAACGATTTAGCACTGCTCCAGAGGCACTTGAAGCCCTTGAAACGGGGCATTCTATCATTTATTCTAGCCAGGAAATTCGTTATCCTGCTCACAGTAAAGTTTGGTTGAGGAAGTCTGCGGTTCAGTTAAGTATAGAAATGCACAGATCAAAAACATCGCCCATTGATGCTAGGAAAATCGTGCCATTTTTGATTAAACAAATATTTGTAATTTTGATGTTACTCCCTTTTTGGTTAGTAGCGATTTTAATAATAACAAGTTGCTTGATAGGAGTTATATCTATCTTCTTTAACGTAGGTACTATAACATCTTTAGAAAGTATTATTATATTGCTTATCTGGCTGGTAATACTACTTGGATTTGGAGGGGTATTAGTGCTGCCTGTGAGCAAGGAGCTATGGGGAAGGATGGCTGAATTAAAGGAAGCAATAGTCACTTCCTTTGGATATGAATATATTTATTTGAATAGACTGAATCTTGAACTAGGACGAAGACTATTTTTTTTACGCGATCGCCACACTCAGCATCTAACTTCAGAAATCAAAAATATTAAAGCAATCCCGTATAAGTGGGTAAGGATTCACACTCCAAGGGAAACCTACTGCTTTGGTCAAGAACTAACAGAATCTGAGCGCCGTTGGTTAGCTCAAGAACTCCAAAACTGGTTGATTCACCGAGTTTAGAACCTAGATACAAGCCTCTAAGTAATAACTAATAATGCTAAAAACAGAACAAGTCTTACAGGGACGTTATCAACTGAAACAGCAATTAGGTCAAAATGCTGGTCGTCAAACCTGGCTGGCACAAGACCTAGAAGCTCAACCAAACCAGTTAGTAATCGTTAAACTGCTGGCTTTTAATCCGCAGATTCAGTGGGAGGAAATAAAGTTATTTGAGCGTGAGGCACAAGTTCTAAAACACCTCAACTATTCTAGGATTCCCCAGAATCGTGATTATTTTTCACTCGATCAAGAAACAGGTGAAGGTTTACCTTGGTTCGGATTAGTACAGGACTATATTCCCGGTAACTCCCTACAGGAATTATTAGAGAAAGGCGAACGTTTTACGGAATCTCAAGTAAGAGACATTGCTACCGAAGTCTTAAAAATTCTAATTTATCTACACGAATTAAGTCCCCCCATATTCCACCGTGACATCAAGCCCAGCAATCTGATTTTGGGCAAAAACCGTCAGATTTATCTAGTTGACTTTGGAGCCGTTCAAGATCGAGCAACGGCAGAGGGAGTCACCTTCACTGTAGTAGGAACTAGCGGTTATGCTCCACCAGAACAACTCTGGGGACGAACAGTAGCCGCCTCCGATCTTTATGCGTTGGGAGCGACGTTAATTCATTTATTAACGGGTATTGCCCCTGCTGATTTACCGCAAGATAATCTTCGTATTCAATTTGCAGATCGAATTAGTTTAAATTCTGGTTTTGCTGATTGGCTGGAACAGCTAACAGAACCCGCCCCCGAACGACGCTATACTACCGCACGCCAAGCGCTTGAAGCTCTTCAGGCAAGTAATTCTCTCCCTCCTCCAAATCAACAAGTCAAAACACCACGTAAGACTTCTAGAACTTCAGTTGT
>DATNQT010000124.1:0-5531 GCA_036703885.1 Candidatus Sericytochromatia bacterium | reverse complement strand
TTCTTCTAGCGCTTGTGACAAGGATTTCCCCAGTTCTCTGACCCAATCGGTGTAAACTTGTGGGACGATGGGCAAGACAATGCGATCGCCAAGGGGTTTGTGTTTCAGGGCAGGCACTAATCCCGCCCAAACAATCGAACTTTTTCCCACGCCTGACTGACCGTGAATCACCGTTAATTTGTGGTCAGCACGGGTTATCCTCTCGATTAAACGTTTAACATCTTGCTGACGCCCGGAAGCCTCTATTTCCTGGGCAACAATTTCCTGTTGCTCAATTGGAGCTAAAGCTGGATTACTCACCAGTCGCTGAGGTTGGAGCCGTGCCGCACCAATAAAGGCTCGGTAGCCATACAACTGCTCGATCGCTCGTTGTTCTTGCTTAATCCGAAACGCCTCTAAGTATCGCCCTTCCTCAAAATAGAGCGATCGCAACCCTTCGAGTAAGTGCAGGTAACGCTGAGGCTCGTAGCGATGATCGCTATATGCGATCGCCTCTTGCAGTCCCTGACTTGCCAGTTCCAGGTGCTGTTGCGCCTCTGACAACTGTCCCAACTGTCGCAGAGCTTTCACCCAAAATAACTGATAGGATTGAGCCAACAAAAATCGATGTAAGCCCTGATGTTCAATAGGTTTGCTTTTGACCTCTGCCAAGATTAATAGGGCTTGTTGCGCTAATTCACTAGCATCCGTCCACTTAGAGTTTGAGAGAGCAACCTCAGCTAGAAAGCCATAATCCTGAGCCAGTTGCACCGCCGAGCCATAAGTTTGATGTAAAGCTAAAGACTTTTGACCTAAAATCTGCAAAGCGTGCCAAGCTTCCAGGCGTTGTAGTACCTCAGCCAGTTGAGTAATAAACTGAGCCACCAAGTCTTGACGCCGTGCTTGGGTAAAGACATCTACGCATTGCAGAAGATAAGGCCATGCTTCCTCCAAGTTGCGCTGTCTGTGCGGCGGATGCAAGTCAGCCATGCGGCAGTAACACAAACCGATGTAAAACAGCAGGACTCCCTGCCGTTCCAGATTGTTACTAGCTCTCCAAAACCGCAAGCTTTGTTGGTAACGGACTAACGCCGAATCAATCAAGTCACTGGCATAATCGTACTGACCAAATACAAATTGCAGACTGGCGTTTAGCTCTGGCTTGATAACTTCTTGACGATTTTCCAAATCTCTCAAGGCAGAATCGAGTTCCAAGCGAGAGCGACAATCCGTTGCTAAATTCAGAGAGGAATGATGCATACACACCCGCCAAGGCGCATATCTCCCACTCCCTCCACTCAACACGGTTTTAAACAGAGCGTTTGCCTTTTGGCGCAAGAAATCGATTAACTCACTCGTCGCGATTTCAAACTTAATCGGCGTCGCTGCCCAACTCGCAAAATCTGGCGCAAAGTGTAAGAACTTTTGCAGCACCTCATCATTCACCCACAACACTAGGGGGAAAGGTAGCCGTTTGCGAAACTCATCCCGCACTTGATTGCTAGAAGTCAATAAGTCTTCAATCTCGACTACAGACTCTAAACCGAGAATGAACAAGGCAGGAGGAGCTTCGGTTTGGGCAGGGGGAACAGGGGAAGAATTTTCTTGTGAGCTGTTGGTACAAACCTTTCTGCCTTGTCTGCCTTGTCCTCCTTGTCCTCCTTGTCCCCAGACCCCATCCGACTTTCTCAACCCAAACCCACAGCCTTGGATGGTTGTGTATAGTGTTTTTGCCGATGCGGGTAGGACTAATTCTCGAATTTGGTATCGGTTTTCAGCGCGTTTTCGCAGTTGATGCAATAAGCGATCGCGTAGACGTTTATAATTGCAGCGCACTAGCACAATGGAAAACTCTCCTTGTGAAAGTGCGATCGCGCGATCAAGAGCGTTTAAGGATCGCTCGTTATAGACCGCAACGTCTTCGGATCGATGTGCTTCAACCATGATTGAAATTGCTGCGCCTCTTCTAAAGCTGGATTGATACCGTACCAGCACCCTTCGTGGTCGCGGTATTCAAAAACAAACATACTTCGCAACAATGTTTGGTATTGCGTATCCCCTTTTACAGTTTGGTGTTGCACCACCTGAAACAGTAAATCCCACTCCTCATCATCAATAGACGAAGTTAGGGTATCGCGGCGTTCCCGAATTACACGTTCCAAACACTCGCGAGAGATTGGTGTATCTTCCTGTCTGAGGCAATCAAACAGCAGCCCCAGCAAGTTCCGCACATGACCGCCACTAACCCGACATAGGCGATTTAAAGTTTCTGGAGTATCAAACACCTCTTTTGTCAACTGTAGCTGTTTTTCAAGACTTTCGTGGGGGAAGGCTCTCACCAGCGCCATCTGCCGCAGCAACTCCATCCCTTCGTGACATTCTTCCCCGGTGCGCCGCCGTACTGGAACCATCGGCAAGACTTTGGTTGTTAAACCACCACCTAAGCGATTCTTTAGGGTTTCGGAATCATTAGAGAAAATCAGCGCCAGTGGAATTGTGTAGACAACGTGGCAATTGAGCTTCCGCAGTTGTTCACCTCGGTCAATAAATAGATACTCTGGCTGAGTGCGTCCGGAGGGAAGGGGGCGAATATCGACCCGATCCAAATTATCTACAATTACGACTAATCCGGCTTTGCCACGTCGCTTCAGTTCGGTAGTTGCACGTTCTAGTAGCTCTTTATTAATGGCTTCTAAAATCCCAGCCGTCCGGGGTTCTAGATATTCCCGCAAGCGCCGTCGCAGCTTTGGGCTTTCCTTGGTTTTAGCGGTAATCTTACCAATTCCAATGGAGAGTTCTGCCTCGGCTTCGATGTCGATGGGTGTTTGCAAAAAATCCACAACCTCGGTAAAGAGATTGTCAAAGTACCCTGGCTTGAGCTTAATCTTAACAACTTCGAGACTTTCACTCACCTGACGGGCAACGCTGAGTAAGATATCAGTAATATCAACATCAGCCATGTCCAGGTCTTGAGAGGACTCAAAATAAACCACATGGAATCCCTGTTGCTCTAACTCGGATTTTAGCCGGAGCAATTCTGTGGATTTTCCACAGCCAATATGTCCTGTAAACAGTTGGCAAGTCGGCTCATTGGGTGAAATCAGTGTGATCGTTCGCTTCAGTGACTCAATGATTTTGCTCCCTCTGACTGGGGAAAAATCAATATAGTACTGCCGATCTTCTGCTTCCCCCATGCTGAGGGGCTTACTGGGATTACAGGCTCTATAGAATCTTGGTAGATCTAGTCCCATGAGCAGTCCTCTTCCTTCTTTCGTGTGGTTTATTGCGCCTGAGTTTTCAACCCGTGAAAAGCTCTATGCAGAAAAAAGATGCCCCATCATTTTTTCGGTCCATCGCAGATGCCTAACCACTCACACTCCTTCTTTCCGTCATCCCTTGCAGCCAACAGAAATGGTGGAGGCTGTTGAGTATCGAGTTTAACCTGAGAAGTTCTAGGAGCTGATCTAGGATTCTGGGAATTTCCTTGGTTTATGAGCTTGAGATTTACCAAGCTTTGACCTGCTCCAATTATCAATACGGGCAAGGTCAGGCTGATACTCAACAACTTTGTATTCATCCTTATTTCTGCAACTTCTAGCGCGACTGAGGAATTTTAAGTACTCCTTAGTCCTTTACTTACTAATCTTCTTGTGCTAAACCCTTTAGTCAGGATGAATTTGCTGGCTTTTTGTAAAGATTGAGTATATTTCCCTTTTGTAGATGCTATATTAAAAGATTAGTTTTTGCGCGACAATAGAAGTGTGGGTTCTTGTTTCATAGACCCGATTTGGGAGCGCAAAGTGTCTGAGGTTGTGCAGATTGTTAGTGTGGCGATCGCACCATCCCTATGTCTTGGTGTTAGCTCGTAGGTGCTATTTAGGTGGCAGCGATCGCGTCCAACGATAGTCCTGCGTTGACTCCCCCTGAGCAGAAGACAAAGGCGGGAGGAGCCACAGGCGCGACCAAGAGAGTTGATGGAACTTAGGCTATTCGGTTAGCCAACTGAAGAGTTTACCAACAGTGAGGCTGAAGGATTCGGCAAAGGCTGGGACGGGTAAGCACTTACTTTCTTCTTCATAGACGGCGAGGGTGCGATCGGCAAAATAAACAAACACGAGTTCTTCTTCTGGGTCAATCAACCAGCCCATTTGGGTGCTGTCGGCGAGGCAGTGGAGGATGTTGCGGATAACTTTGGTTTGGCTTTGGTCGGGGGAGAGGATTTCTATCGTCCAGTCAGGGGCAATTGTGAAGGTATTGGACACTTTGCCGTTCTCGTCACGGGGAATGCGTTCCCAAGTGAAGACGGCAATATCAGGAACGAGCGACCTGCCGCCAAAAGTGCAACGGAGTTCCGAATAAGCGCGGGCGATGTGTCCGGGTTTAAGTGCTAGGTTGATTTCAGTACCAAGGTCAAGCTGAACCGTGCTGTGTTTTCCTTGGGGCATAGGTTTCTGGATAATCTGACCGTCGATGAATTCACTGGCGGGTTTGGTTTCCGGCAGCTTGAGAAATTCGTCGAGGGTCAAGGGTTTGGCGGGAGTTTGAACCATTGCCGTTTGGGATGTGTGGCTAGTGAGTATTGTATCGTTATGGTTAGAAAGCGGGTTCGAGGGGAACGTTGTGAGTGGGGCACAGGGGCGTGGTGCGACTAATGCGATCGCGTCCCTACCCATAACGGGTGGCAGCCTAACTATTAACTAAACCGCACATATCGGTCTAACACCGAATGGCACTTGGTTAAGTGCAATCGCCCTCCCCGCCCACTTCGCGATCGCTTCCTGATTCACTATGCCATTTGCCGCAGATTGAGGCGTGCCAAGCGTTACTGGAAAAGTTGGGAGGGAATGAATGAGCGATCGCCTTTTCTTAATCTCAGCTTTATAGTTGTATCCCGCCTCAATGTCTAATAGTTCAGCGTCTTTACCGCAATCGTCTCTTTGCAAATTCTCGCAACTGCTCCTCTGGGTCATTTTCGGCTCTGTCGCGCAACAATTCCAACGTCCGGGGATTGTCACGATGATGTTTGAGGATTGCCTTAAGAGCAGTTTGCCGGGGGTTATCTTGCCACTCATTCTTGCGCTCAAATGGATCGTTGATGGCGCAATTGCACAAAAATTCAAACATCCTAGGCTCATGGCTCAAATTTTTGCCCAATGTCCTCACGATTGCCCGTCGCACCTCCCAACTCTCATTAGACTGAATGCAGGCTTGAAGCAGGACGAAAGTGTCTGGGTCTTTTTTGTAATATCGGGCGAGCACTTCTACTGCTGCGCTTCGCACATCCTCATGTTTATCTTCCTGAAGGCGGGATTTGAGCAGGGGTAGAGTGTCTGGGTTGTCTTTGTAATGTTCGGCGAACACTTCCACTGCTGCACTTCGCACATCCTCATGCTCATCTTCCTGAAGGCAGGATTTGAGCAGGGGTAGAGTGTCTGGGTTGTCTTTGTAATGTTCGGCGAACACTTCCACTGCTGTACTTCGCACATCCTCATGCTCATCTTTCTGAAGGCAGGACTTGAGCAGAGGTAGGGTGTCTGGGTTATCTTTGTAAT
>DATNQT010000123.1:0-13645 GCA_036703885.1 Candidatus Sericytochromatia bacterium | reverse complement strand
CCAGAAGAGCTTTCAGTTCTTCTGCTGTTTCCTGAATCTCAATCTTAACGATTCCTGACATTTTTCCTCCTTATATTTCAGTGTTTATTTACAAATAGTGCATCTATTAACTGTAGCACTATTTTATGAAACTGGTATAAGGAGGTGCACAGCAGGCAATTGCTTTCCAAGAGCCATCGCTCGCTGTATGAGGGCGTGAGCATAATCCCAGTCTTAAAAATGCTCACGCCCAATATGCACTTGCCACTCCACGACCCGCTCCAGAATCCGCTAACATACCATCCCCTGTACGACAACTGCTGCTATTAACAATTGTTTGAGCCTCTTTAAGAGTGTTTGCTTGAATCACTCAAAGCCCCGTGACCTCATGTGACTAATAACTCCTATTGTATGTTGTCAGAAGTAGCATAATTTGGTGTTAGTATTATTTCGATTGCAGTTTGAGTAACAAAATTCCCGGAGCGATCGCTGGCTCCGATCCCACCCATAAGAATGTCCCCTACTCTTACTGCATCTGTTTTGAGAAACCTTGACAAACCCAGCAGTCTTGGCGATAGTATTTTTTGAAACTTTAGGAAACAGTGCAGAAAGAGCTGATTCAATTGGTAGTATTTTATACCGGGTACATCGCGCTTTTGTTACCCATACACTCTGTTAAGTGAAAGAGCGATCGTATTTTTTACCCCAGCAATAGGAGACAAGAAATAAATAAAACTAAAATCTGTGTTTTCACAAGCTGGGACTACTTCAAATCTCATGCCACCTAAAAAGAAACAACTACAACTTCGCCATCTCCGCGTATATCTGTTGGAGGATATCTAGTTTTAAGAGAATTTTTGACATTCTGCAAAAGTCCAAACTGATTATAAGCATAATTATAGATAAATTCCCATCTAGTGGAGATAACTTCTAAGCAATTAATGGTAGGACTCCAGTTTCCAACCAGCGAGTGACGAGCCTTCCTACAGAACGGGGACTGACAAGTTCAGGTAGATTAGAGGCAATTGAGGATTTTCCCAGTGAGGTGAGTAAACTAGGGATATAGCAACCTAAATTTGTTGAGGAGCAGAAAATGAATGCAATTACTGACCTGCCGGGGTATCGCATAACAGAACAACTCTATGCAGGCTCTCGCACCCTAGTTTATCGCGGTGTTCGGGAGATCGATCGCACTCCAGTTGTCATTAAAGTGCTGCGGAATGAATACCCCAGCTTCAGTGAATTGGTGCAGTTTCGCAATCAATATACCATTGCTCAAAATCTCAACATTCCCAGTATTGTTAAACCCCTTGATTTAGTACCTTACAAAAATGCCTATGCTTTGATAATGGAGGACTTTGGAGGAGTTTCTCTGTGTACTTATGCCCAGGTAGCAATTGATAAAAACCCATCTTCGGAATCTATATCTTTAGAAAACTTTCTCGACCTAGCCTTGCAACTAGCAGATATTCTTCACTTTTTGTACGCAAACAAAGTAATTCATAAAGATATCAAACCCGCCAATATCCTAATCAACCCCGATAGCAAACAAATTAAGCTCATTGACTTTAGTATTTCTTCCCTGCTGCCGAAAGAAACCCAAGAAATGCAGAATCCCAACATCATCGAAGGAACCTTAGCTTATCTCTCCCCAGAACAGACAGGAAGAATGAATCGAGGCATTGACTATCGGAGTGACTTTTATTCCCTCGGCGTAACTTTCTATGAATTGTTGACAAAGCTGTTACCCTTCCGGTCAGACGATCCAATGGAGCTAGTGCATTGCCATCTAGCCAAACAGCCGATTCCGGTGCATCAAATTAAGCCAGCAGTTCCCCTAATTTTATCCCAAATTGTTAGTAAACTGATGGCAAAAAATGCAGAAAATCGCTATCAGAGTGCATTAGGACTGAAACACGATTTAGACATTTGTCTGGCTCAATTACAAAAAACGGGTAACATTGAGACCTTTGCATTAGGAACGCGGGATATTACAGGCCATTTCCTCATCCCCGAAAAGCTCTACGGTCGCGAAACAGAAGTTGATAATTTATTAGCAGCTTTTGAACGAGTCAGCACGGGCTGCACCGAAATAATGCTAGTGGCAGGTTTTTCTGGCATCGGCAAATCAGCCTTAGTGCAAGAAGTTTATAAACCGATTACTAAGGCAAGGGGTTATTTTATTGCCGGGAAATTCGACCAATTTCAACGCAATGTTCCTTATGCGGCTGTTGTCAAAGCTTTTGGGTCTTTAGTCAAGCAACTCTTAACTGAGAGCGAAAGGCAACTCACCATTTGGAAAGAAAAACTTTTAGTGGCGTTTGGTGATAACGGTCAAATAATTATAGATGTCATTCCCGACGTAGAACTCATTGTTGGCAAACAGCCACCCGTCCAAGAGTTAGGTGCTACAGAATCGCAAAATCGTTTTAATTTAGTATTTCAAAAATTTATCCGGGTGTTTTGTTCAGTCGAGCATCCCTTAGTCATTTTTCTAGACGATTTGCAATGGGCTGACTCCGCTACTTTGAAACTGCTGCAAGTAATGATGGCAGATGAGAAAACGAAATACTTATTTCTACTTGGAGCTTATCGAGATAACGAAGTTAGCCGCGCGCATCCCTTAATCATGACTCTGGAGGCGCTGCAAAATCAAGGCGCGACTATTAACCACATTACCTTAACTCCCTTAGATATCGAACATATTACTAACTTGATAGCTGATACTGTTCATAGGGATAGAGCCTCAGTTATTCTCCTAGCTGAGTTAGTCGTCGGTAAAACTCAAGGCAATCCTTTTTTTGTCAATCAGTTTCTCAGAACTCTCTATGAAGAGAACCTCCTGATTTTTAATTCTGAGCAAAGAAACTGGGATTGGAATATTTCAGAAATTGAAGCCGTAGGGATTACCGATAACGTCGTTGAGTTGATGGTCGGTAAATTGAGAAAAATGCCAGATTTAACTCAACAGGTTTTACGGTTAGCCGCTTGTGTGGGCAATAGTTTTGACTTAAATACTCTCTCGATTGTCAACGAAAAATCTACAGCCGAAACTTTTCAAGATCTATTGCCAGCCATCCAAGATGGCTTAATTTTAGCCACTTCTAAACTCGGGGTAACAGGAGAAGAGATTGTTCAGTCTCATCTGGTCATTACTACTTATAAGTTTTTGCACGATCGCGTGCAACAAGCAGCTTATGCCCTGATTGATGAAAGTTATAAAAAAACAGTTCACTTACAAATCGGTCGCCTGCTGTGGCAAAATAGCTCGCCAGAGAAGCGAGCAGAAGAGATATTTGCGATCGTCGATCATTTGAATCTAGGAATTGAATTGGTTAGTGACCAATCCGAACGCACTGAAATCGCTAAACTAAATTTAATTGCGGGTCAAAAAGCCAAAGCAGCTACAGCCCATGAGTCGGCGATTAAATATTTGCAAGCAGGGTTGAGACTATTAGTAGAAGATAGCTGGACTTATCAGTACAAACTAACATTAGCGCTGCATGAGGAAGCAGCAGAGTCGGCGTATCTGATCGGTGACTTTGAAGAAATGCAGAAATTCATTGAGATAGTCCAAAACTGCGCCAAAACGCTGCTAGACAAAGTGAAAGTCTATGAAGTCCAGATGCAAGCTTACATAGGGCAGAACAGGCTGCTAGAAGCGGTTGATACAGCGCTACAAGTTTTAAAGCTGTTCGGGGTGGAGTTTCCCCAAGAGCCGAACCAGTCAGATATTGGGCAGGCACTAGGGGAAACTACGGCTATTTTAAATGGCTTGCAAATTGAGCAATTAATTGACCTGCCTCAAATGAGCGATCCCTATAAACTAGCAGCCATGAAACTTTTATCAAGTATCTTTGTTCCTGCATACATGGCTGCTCCTGCGGTGTTGCCCTTGACATTGTGCAAACAAGTAGATTTATCCGTCCAATATGGTAATGCTTCCGTTTCTCCCTTTGCTTATGCCAATTATGGTTTTCTGCTTTGCGGAGTTGTGGGAGATATTGATTCAGGTTATCAGTTCGGTCAACTGGCTTTAAGTCTATTGTCGAGGTTAAATGCTCAAGAAATCAAAGCCAAGACAGTTGTCATAGTAAATTCATTTATCCGACATTGGAAAGAGCATCTGAGAGAAACCTTAGAACCTTTGGTATCAGTTTACTCTAGCGGCATGGAGACGGGAGATTTAGAATATGCAAGCTATGGTTTAATGGTGTACTCCTATTTCGCTTACTTTACCGGCAAAGAACTGACTGCCCTTGAAAAAGAGATGGGAACTTACAGAGATGCTATTTATAAAATTAAGCAAGAAACAGCACTTAATTTCCAAGAAATCTCTTGGCAGGCTGTTTTAAATCTTTTGGGAAGAAGTGAAGACCCCTGCCGTCTACAGGGTAAGGCTTATGACGAGCAGATCAGGCTACCATTGCACCAACAAGCAAATGATAACTCGGGACTTTTTTACTTATATTTGAACAAAATTTTATTTTGTTATTTGTTTGAAAATTACTTACAAGGCATTGAAAATACTACTATAGCAGAGAAGTATTTAGATGGATCGGTAGGATTGCCAGTTATTCCTGTTTTTCATTTTTACGATTGTTTGGTGCGGTTGGCGGTGTATTCTGATACTCCACAGTCAGAGCAACAGAGTATTGTTGACAGAGTACAAGCCAATCAGGAAAAAATGCAGAAATGGGCGCATCATGCCCCAATGAATCATCTGCACAAATTTTATTTAGTAGAGGCAGAACGGCATCGAGTTCTGGGTAAAAAACTAGAAGCAATGGAGATGTATGACAAGGCTATTGCCCTTGCTAAAGAAAACGAGTACATCAACGAAGAAGCACTCGCTTACGAACTGGCAGCCAAATTTTACTTGTCATGGGGCAAAGAAACGATCGCCCAAGTTTATATGCAAAACGCTCATTATAGCTACCAAGTTTGGGGCGCTCTAGCTAAAGTTGAGGATTTAGAAAAGAAATACCCCCAATTCCTAGCTAGAACATCAGCCAAGACAACAACTCAAACAAAAGTTAACCGGACAACGACTGTGCCTACTAGCACTAGCACTAATTTGGGAGATACGCTAGATTTAGCCACAGTAATGAAAGCTTCCCAAGCGATTTCCGGTGAAATCGTTTTGAGTAAGTTGCTGGAAAGGTTGATGAAGATTGCGATCGAAAATGCTGGCGCTGAAAAAGGCTTTTTGATTTTGGAAAAAGCAGGAAACTGGACAATTGAGGCTGAGGGCTCGGTGAAGAGGGATGAAGTTAGCGTGCTGCGATCGCTTCCCCTAAATGCCACAGCCGATTCGAGCGAAATACCTCTGCTTGCAGCTGCAATCGCCAACTATGTCATTCGCACCCAGGAAAATGTGGTTTTAAATAACGCCAGCGAAGAGGGACAATTTACCCAAGATCCTTATGTTGCTGCTACTAAACCGAAATCAATTCTCTGTACTCCTCTACTGCATCAAGGTAAGCTAACAGGTATTTTTTATCTGGAAAACAACCTGATAGAAGGGGCTTTTACTACAAATAGGCTAGAACTGCTAAAATTGTTATCGGCCCAAATAGCCATTTCCCTTGAAAATGCGCAACTCTATGACCAATTAGAGGAATACTCGCGAACACAGGAACGTAAGGTTATAGAAAGAACCCAAGACTTGCAACAGGAAATCGCTGTCAGAATCCAGACAGAAATAGCCTTGAGTCAGTCTGAACAAAAGTTTTCTACAGCCTTTCGTTCCAGTCCTAGCCCGATCGCGATCGCCCGGTACGCAGATGGACGGTACATCGAAGTAAATGACAGTTTTCTCAGCACTTTTAGTTACTCTCGCGAAGAGGTAATCGGTTTTACACCCCTTGAGTTAAATCTTTGGGCTCATTTAGAAGAAAGTGACAGATACAAACAGCTATTGCAAGAATCAGGAGTGATTCGCAATCAGGAATTTGATTGTCGTACTTCCTCAGGCGAAGTGAGAAAGATACTGGTATCAGCAGATATTATTGAGCTGGGTGGAGAAGCGTGTATTCTTTTAGTCACTAACGACATCACCGAACGTCAAAGAGTAGAAGAAGCGCTCAAAGAAAGCGAGGGTAAATATCGCGACTTAGTGGAAACATCGCAGGATATGATTTTGTCACTTGATGCTGAAGGGCGTATTACCTTCGTCAACGCTGCTGTCAAACATATTTTTGGTTACTGCCCTGAAGAAATGACAGGCCGAAAATTCAGTGATTTTAAGCCACCTGAACAACTTCCCAAAGATAACGAGATATTCCAACGTATACTGAACGGAGAGTCCGTGTTTCAGTATGAAACTATACAATTAGCTAAAGATAGTAGACCTATCAATCTCCGGGTTAATGCAATTGTGGTACGGGATTCCCAGGGAAAGGTTCTAGGAATAACTGGCACGGCAAGCGATATTACGGAAAGCAAAAAAGCAGAGGCAGCCTTACAACAAGCCAAAGAAGTAGCAGATGCGGCTAACAAGGCTAAAAGCGAATTTTTATCAAAAATGAGTCACGAACTGCGAACTCCCCTCAATGCAATTCTCGGCTTTACCCAAGTCTTAGCCCGCGACTCATCTCTTTCTCACATACAGCAAGAACAGATTGGCATCATTAGCCGTTCTGGCGAGCATTTGCTGACGCTGATTAATGACGTGTTGGAAATGTCTAAAATTGAGGCAGGTCAGATTACCTTAAATCCTACTCGCTTTGACCTGTATCATTTGCTCCATTCTCTCGAAGAAATGCTCAAACTCAAAGCTGATTCTAAAGGTTTACAGCTCAGTTTGCACATCAATTCTAACATTCCTCAGTATGTAAAAGCTGACGAAAGTAAATTGCGTCAAGTTTTAATTAATCTGCTAGGAAATGCGATCAAGTTTACTACGAAGGGAAGTGTAACGCTTCGGGTTGCAGCAATTAGTGCCAAACAAAAGTCCCCAACAGACAACGAATTACGGACTATTACGTTTGAAGTGGAAGACACCGGTCACGGCATTGCTCCTACTGAGGTAGATTCTTTATTTGAGGCTTTTGTACAAACTGACGCGGGTCGGAAATCTCAAGAAGGAACTGGCTTGGGTTTACCCATCAGCCGACAATTCGTACAACTGATGGGAGGAGACATTACCGTCAGCAGTACCTTGAATCGAGGAACAATTTTTAGTTTCGATATCCAAATTAGCTCCCCTGAGATGGCTGAAGTTCAGCCTCGACAATCAAGAAGGCGGGTAATTGGTCTAGAGCCCAACCAACCTTCATATCGCATCTTGGTGGTTGATGATAAATGGGAGAGCCGTTTGCTATTAGTTAACGTTCTCGAACCGCTTGGCTTGGAGGTGCGCGAAGCAGCAAATGGTCAAGAAGCTATTACAATCTGGGAAACTTGGAAACCCCACCTAATTTGGATGGATATGCAAATGCCCGTGATAGACGGGTATGAAGCGACTAGACAAATTAAAGCCATGATTCAAGAGGAGGCTACCGTAATCGTTGCGCTCACCGCTAGCGCTTTTGAGGAAGAGCGAGCCATTGTTTTATCATCGGGCTGCGACGATTTTGTGAGCAAGCCTTTCCAAGAAGAAGTTATTTTTGCCAAAATAGCTGAACATTTAGGAGTACAGTATACCTATGAAGATTTACCCAACTTTACATTATCTCAGTTTGGTGGTCAAGACTTGAGTGTAAAAGCAGGGGAAGAAACTGAATTTTTGAGGATGACTTTAGCAGCAATGCCTGCGGAGTGGGTGATACAGTTACATCAAGCAGCTATCGATGCTGATGCCGACCTGATTTTAAGTTTAGTCGCCACAATCCCTGAATTCGATGCTTCTTCTGCGGAGGTTATCACCGATTGGATAAATAACTTTCGCTTTGATAAAGTCACTAACTTAACAGAAGAAATTATCCCATGAACAGCCAGCAATTAGAATCTCACGTTGCCAATCTTTTAGTAGTTGACGATACCCCAGACAACTTGCGTCTTTTATCCACTATGTTGAGCGACAAAGGATATAAAGTTCGGGCCGTAATAAACGGGGAGATGGCCCTAAAAGCAGCGCGTTCTACCCCACCCGATTTAATTTTGCTCGACATCACTATGCCTCAGATGAACGGCTACGAAGTTTGCCAACACCTAAAAGCGGATGGCAAAACTTCGGGTATCCCAGTTATTTTCTTGAGTGCCCTAGATCAAGTATTGGATAAAGTCACAGCATTTGCTGTTGGAGGAGTAGACTACATCACCAAGCCCTTTCATTTAGAAGAAGTTTTGGCTCGCATCGAAAATCAACTAACTATTCAGCGGTTGCAAAAAAAATTGCACGAGCAAAATGCGCAATTGCAGGAGTCCGAAGCTCTCGAGCGAGAGAAAGCCCGACAACTAGAGCAGGCTCTACAACAGTTACAACAGACACAAGCTCAACTCATCCAAAGCGAGAAAATGTCAAGTTTGGGGAATGTCGTAGCGGGGGTAGCTCACGAAATTAACAATCCGATTAGCTTTATTAAAGGGAACCTCCGCCCTGTAACAGAATACACTCAAGATTTGTTGAAATTGGTGCAACTCTATGAAGAAGATTTGCCCAATCCCACACAAGCTATTCAGGAACAACTGGAGGCTATGGATCTCACTTTTCTCAGGAATGACTTGCCGAAGCTAATTGCTTCTATGAGGGTAGGAGCTGACAGGATCGGAGAAATAGTACAATCGCTGCGGAATTTTTCCAGACTCGATGAAGCTGAGTTAAAAGCGGTGAATATCCATGAAGGGCTTGAAAGTACACTGATGATTTTGCAGCATAGACTGAAAGATGAGGTAAGCCAAACGATAATTAAAGTTGTAAAAGAGTATGAGGAACTGCCTAAGATAGAATGCTATGCGGGGCAAATGAATCAAGTTTTTATGAATGTTCTGACTAATGCTATTGATGCGTTGCAATTACAAAAGAGTTGGGCAAAAGAGGCAGATAATAACAGCCGCCTCCCTACTATTACTATTTGCACCAAGTTACTCCCCGATTTTAAAGTAGGTATTTATATTACTGATAACGGGCCGGGCATAATAGAAGAAATTCAACCACGGATATTTGACCCCTTTTTTACAACGAAGGAAGTGGGTCAAGGAAAGGGGCTGGGGTTATCGATTAGCTATGCTATTGTAGTGGATGAGCACGGCGGGCAACTCAGTTGTCTTTCGGTACCTGCTCAAGGCGCGACATTGGCAATCGAAATTCCGATTCACCACTCTAAAAAACATTTTTATAAAGAAGATTTGGCAGGGTTATAAGCTACACTCTAATCAAAGCCTTGAAAAATGGTAAAAAATCGTAAATAGTGCTTACTTATTAGCCAATTAATTTTGCAGTCTTCACAAAAATTTCCATCGCTCGCAAGCCTATATTCCTACTCACAGAGTGCGACAGCTTTTCCTTTAACGCCTCTTGAATTATGAACCGCCGCCGAGTTAGCTTCTTTTCTAGTAGCTTATGTACGCCGTCTCCAACTAAAATTAATGATGAACTCAGCACTCATCTTTTAACGACTTTGGCGAACTTTGAGGGTAAAAATGCAATTGGATACATTGTTTAGAGGTGGGGGCTAATGTGTTTGTCCTGAAGCACGCCCTAGCTGCACCTCAAACCGAGCCAATCCTTGACGTACACGCGCAGTGACATCGCGGCTATCGGCGCCGAAGTAAAAATGGGTGTGAAAACAAACAATTTCGATGGTGTCTCTTTTCATGATTTTCAGTGAGGTATTGAGCGGACATCAGGACAAAACGGCTGTTAACTGAGCGGCTAGCTTGACTTGTGGCAAACTGCGGGATTCAGCCAGCAGTGTTGTTCGCACTCATCCCGTCGATCGCCTCTAACTCAACAACAGACAAAACTTTGGGTTTCATCTCATACAAATCTTGCAGCACGACTTTGACGTTCGGAAATTGAAAATACTCCGTCAGCTTGCCAATCCGGTAGTTAAAGGGTTGATATCGATGTTGGAAGTACAGCTCCACATTCCCGGCCGTTCTCACAGTCCCAGCAAGCTGGCGGCGACATTCGAGTAATGCGCCCTCACATTTCGCTGCACTTGGGCGATGCGTTCCTCGATCGATCGAGTGGTAACGCCAATTTTATAGAACGTGTTCCCGTCCGCTTTCGGTAGAGTCGAGGGAGGCTATTATGTCTCGCCCCTCTCTTTTAAATCTGGACGTGCAACTTTCATTGCATCCAGCTTCCGACAATCTTGTTTGCTCATGTGGATATAATCGTGACAGCTTTCATGTACAACCATCAGGTTTGTGTCCTTCCAGTTTTCATGGTTGCCGTCTTTGTGGTGTAAATTAACTCTTTCTTCTCCCGTAAGAAGATGTCCACAGTGTCCACAAGTATGTTTTTGCTTTTTGAGCATCTTAGAGGTTATACCGTCATATAACGCACTGTTGCGTTTGGTCCAGTAAAGGATATCTCCATCGAAAGGTGATTTATCCCCTTTTACCATCACGAATTTATTTTCGTGCCATCCAATTTTTGGGAATGCTTGGTCTATCAGGTGATTGACTTGGTAGCGGGTTAGCTTACTTTCTTTGTTAAATACCTTCCATGTTTTATTGTTGAGTGACCATAAATTAAATCTGGAGCCATCCAACTTACAAAACTGGTGGTAGTTTCTCCAACCTCTGACAATAGGAGCCAACTTTTTGGCTTTTACCTTTGCCCCATCATTCGAGTTATTGACGATTTTTTTCACCTTCTGTCGAAACTTCTTGAAGTTTTCTACTGAGGGAAAACTCCTGAACTTCCCGTTTTTCTGGACTTTAAAAGTCCATCCTAGAAAGTCAAATCCATCTGTCGCTGCGGTTATTTTTGTCTTTCTTTCACTAACATTCATCCCTCTTTCTGCAAGGAACTGACGGATTTTGTCAAGGATCTTTTGTGCGTCATCTTTTGGTTTGAGAAAAAACACCAGATCGTCAGCGTATCTGACGGATGGGTGAAGGGACTCTATCCCGTTTAATGCTATATTTGCCAGAAGTGGGCTGACTACTCCACCTTGCGGTGTTCCTTGTTGGGGAAATTCTGGGTTTACTCCTATTTTTAGACAACGGAAGATTCCGTTTCTGATGCCCATTGGGGCAATGAGTCTATCCATAATGGCAGTGTGGCTGATTCTGTCAAAGCACTTTTCGATGTCTAATTCGATGACTCGCTTGGTTATTCCTTTACCTTGAGAGTTTAGGTTTTGAAACAGGTATTTTTGAGCGTCATGTGCTGCCCGGCCTGGTCTAAATCCATAGCTCCGTTCATGGAATAGTGCTTCATGTGCAGGTTCAATAGCGTATTTGACTAAGCATTGCCACGCTCTATCGTACATTGTTGGCACTTTTAATAATCGGGTTGACCCATCCTTTTTGGGTATGGGAATTTCTCTCAGCCTTTGGTGCTTCCATTTGTTAACATTTGACTTGAGATTGAGGCTCAAGTCTAGGCGTTCTTGATGGGTCAAGGATGCTTTGCCGTCTATACCTGATGTTTTCTTGCCTGCATTTAGCTGTGTTACTTGACGGATTGCCAGTAATCTTGCTGCACGGGACTTCAGAATTAGCTTCTGTAATGACTTAACTTTACGCAGGTCATTTTCTCGAATAGCTTTGTACACTCGTTTTTGTAGGCGGAATAAATTCCTACGGAATTGCTTCCAGGGTAATTTACTCCAAAATTCACTAGCGTTAAGACTGTGCCTAATCATTCTCTACTCCAGTTCGTGTATTCTGACTGCCTTTCAGCAATTACGCTGAATCCTACCCGAATCTAAGGGTTTACTCGTCTCGTCTCGTCTACCTTGGGTTCGACCTTTCCAAAGACCTTAGATTCGTTTTTATTCGTTCCCTCAAGTGATTGTCTTGTCCTTTTAGGTGGAACCACTTCAACCATTGGATACCCTTAGTACGGCTAATCTCTGAAGTAGAAGTTGGCGGGTATTAGCTCCAATAAAGTCAGGGGGGTTATTCTTTTCCGTCCTGCTCTTTCCTAGGTTGCTTTTTTAGGTTCTGTTTCACCGTGAGGACGCCCCTAGCGCCAGTGTGGTATCGGTCAACCTCTGATTGCGCCCTATTCCCAGCTTCAGCCTCTCGAATTCCGAGTCGAGTCACTGTGGGTAGATTGGGAGTCATGCCCGTACTTGGCAGAGAGGGCTTGCACCTCTATCATCTTGAGAGTTTCACGAGCCTTTAATGGCTGTGAGCCGTGTTATTTCGTGGTTTTATCCACTGATTCGACGGCAACGAATCGCACACCTCAAAAAACTGGTCAAAGAAGTCGTTAAGGAACAGGAGGCTGTGGCTATTGATAAAGGACTTGTCCTAACTTTCGACGACTCTAACCCGCAACCACTACGGATTGAAGGCGATCGCCTCGAACTCCGCCGAGTCATCACCAACTTAGTGGGAAATGCGATTAAATTCACCGATTTTGGTTGTGTGAAAATCGTTGTTCGTCCAGATGCCAAGTGGGTAAATATTACCGTAGAAGACACCGGCCCCGGTATCAGAGCCTCAGAACAAGCTTCGCTGTTTGAACGATTCCGCCCCGGAAACCATGCTAGAGCAGGTTGTGGCCTGGGGCTGCACTTGTCTCACCGGATTGTAGAAGCCCACTCTGGCAGTATTGACGTGGCATCAACGGTGGGTCAAGGCAGCACATTTACTGTACGTCTCCCTATCTCGCTCTAAAAATCTTGTTTGGAGACAAAAGAGCGCATACGTTCTATTTTGGGCACACTCGTGCCGCTGAATTACAATTGTCCTTTTTTTGAATAAACCAACCATGAATAAAATTAGCGTTGCCTTAATTGAAGACCACCACCTGACAAGGGCTGGAATCAAAGCAGCTTTAGAAGACTGCGAAGAACTCGAATTTATCGGAGAAGCGGCTAACGGCCTACAAGGGATAACTTTATTAGAGAAAACCCGGCCTGATGTAGCGATCGTCGATATCGGACTGCCGGGGTTAATAGACGGGATTGAACTGACAAAAAGGTTCAAAGAATACATACAAGCAGACATAACCTCAAGTTTGAATAACCAACCGAAAGTGTTGATTTTGACTATGCAGGATAACGAAGAATCGGTGCTGGCAGCTTTTGCAGCGGGAGCCGACTCTTACTGCATGAAAGATGTCAGTTTTGAAAAGTTGGTGGAAGCCGTTGTTGAGACAAATGCTGGTGAAAACTGGATCGATTCTTCAATTGCCAGAATCGTTTTGGCTCGAATGAATAATCCTTTCAAGGAATCTGTCAACAAAGCCGCCATCTCCACTGTGTCAATCAATGGAATCGATCCAGAGTACAGTCAGTTGTTAATGGCGAACCCTTTAACAGAACGAGAAAAAGAGGTTATAGAGCTAATTGTCGAAGGGTGCAGTAATGAGGAAATTTGCAAGCAGCTATACATTTCCCTCGGTACTGTGAAAACTCATGTGCGTAATATTCTCAACAAGCTGTCTTGCGATGATCGCACTCAAGCTGCTGTCAGAGCCCTTCGCGCGGGTTTAGTTGACTAAATCCGCTTCAAGAGCAACCCCTTGGTGGATAATACAACAGAGACGTTCCAGCAATCTAAGCTATTTAGGCGAGGGTCGCGATTAGAGGAG
>DATNQT010000122.1:0-14506 GCA_036703885.1 Candidatus Sericytochromatia bacterium | reverse complement strand
GAGCGATCGCACCCGTGTTGTGGCAGTTGGCTGGAAGACAAAGGGAACAGTATTACGAAGAAGAGGATTATTAACTAGACCCGAACACTTCCAACAGGTAAGCTATGATTAAGTAGTGTAAAGAAGCAGCTCAGAAACTTTTCAGAGGCAAAATTCATGGTGCTATTTGGATTTGGCAAAAAGCTAACCGTGCCTACTCCTCAGGAGGCATTACCGGGACGGGCAGAACCCATGCCAGTACCCTCTAGTCACTTTGTAAATGGGAATCCCCTGCAACCCCCTTATCCAGAGGGACTGGAAATGGCGATGTTTGGCTTGGGATGTTTCTGGGGTGCAGAACGTAAATTCTGGCAGCAAGAGGGAGTGTTCACTACCGCAGTTGGCTACGCTGCTGGAAGCACGCCTAACCCCACTTATAAAGAAGTTTGTAGCGGCATGACTGGTCACAACGAAGTCGTTCGCGTTGTGTTTGACCCAAAAGTAGTCAGTTATGAAGACCTCCTGAAGGTCTTCTGGGAAAGCCACGAACCTACTCAAGGGATGCGCCAAGGCAATGACGCTGGAACTCAATACCGTTCGGGAATTTATGTGTATTCAGAAAGCCAAAGGAAACAAGCTGAAGCATCGAGAGACGCTTATCAGCAAGCGTTGAGTGCGGCAGGTTACGGGAAGATTACGACTGAGATTCTCGATGCGCCTGAGTTCTACTATGCAGAAGGCTACCATCAGCAATATCTCGCCAAAAACCCAGGTGGGTATTGTGGTTTGGGCGGTACAAAAGTTTGTTATCCGGCGATGACTAACTCTTAAAGTGTTGGTTCTGCCTTTTAGCGATCGCTTCCAGAAATCAATAGCTTTATAATGCTCTCAGTCATTTGTAGGGGCACGATATATCGTGCCCCTACCGTGCTATTTAAAATGATTCGAGCCTACATCTATAATTAAATACTTTTGAATTGGAACTCTCTAACGGGCTGAACTCTCAAAAACTTACTTACACTGTAGAGAATTAAAGACATTGTCAGCCTTTTCTTGGGCATTTTTCCCATTGGTGGTCAAGATGACAATTCGTTCAATCTTGTCCTCAGTTATATTTGCTGTGTAGCGAATCCCTGGTAAGGGAGAAGGTTGATTGCTAAAGGTTTGTTGTCCTTCTTCAATCTTAATCGGAACACTCTTGCCGCAGAACGTTTTATTTTCTGTGCGAGAAGCTGTGACGGTAAACTTTTCGTCAGCATTGTCTGAGGGAGGCTTCTCAAAGTCTTGATTCACTTCACTTTTATCAGCTTCCTTATTGACAGGAGTTTTCCCGACAAAGAGGACAACATCCGGTGGGTTGCTAGAACTACGCACCCAAGCGAGTTTGGCACTGCCGATGTTGATGCCAAAAATGCCTTGAGAACCGCCAGGAATCTTATAGTCAATGAGGCTTTTGGCGATCGCTTCTGCTCTATTTGGATTATACGCATTGCTTATTACTTTAAGCCCTAATCCCAGCAGTCCTGCACTAATTAGTGCGATCGCTCCTATCACAATTAAAATTACTTCCCACACCTTGACCGGATACTGAGTTATTTCGCTGCTTAATTCCTGATTGTTCATCCGTAATTTTTAAAGCGTTTAGCTGATAGCTTTTTGATTAAACCTATCTAGGAAATAGGAAGTTGGGCGTAGGGAATAAGCTGGAGTTTCAAATTCCATTTAAAGTTTTTTGAAAGAAGTCTATTGGCATCCCCATTCCCCTTCCTATTTTTAGCTCAAGTCCACTCCCAAGAAGCGATCTAGAAATCGAGTCCGCCAGATTGCCCGTAAAATCAAACACCACTCCAACGCTACGAAACCTAGGAAGAGGTAATCTAACAAGCTCAACGGTGCTAGCTCAAAAAATCTTCGTAACGCGGGAACAGCCACAATGATTGTATAGACAACAAGCAGAAATAGGGCAGTTAAAGAATATCGCCAGTCACCACTCAAGGGTTCACCGCCAACCCAAGCCGTTGTTGGAGGTTTGAGAAAAGGAATTAGGAGCAACTCGCACAGAATTAACATGGTCACCAACGCTGTGCGTGGCACTGTGTAATCTACTTGATTAAACTCTAAACCCGGTGCTAAATCCAGAATGGCACTGACTAAGTAAAGCAAGTAAACTAACAAAGCAACCATCGTCATCGTCAACGTTGCTGGAATCGTAAAATGCAGTAGAGAGCGAACTACACTGCGCCGTTTGCCTACGCCTCCCGGTTTTGCCCAGATGGGAAGAACAATCGTAGGCAGTCCAACTCCAAATAAGGCAACCAAAGCGCTATGTTTATTTACTAACGGAAAACTATCGGTCACCATTGCGGTAGAAAAAATTAGCAGCGTCACGCAAAACACCCTGACCAGAAACAACGAAAGCACGTCCCGAATGCCGTTACGGATGCGCTGACCTTCCAAAAAGGCATGGGGTAATGCGGCGAAGGAATCTTTAAGCAGGACAATATCTGCAACGCCTCTAGTTGCCTTGCTGCCGCTTTCCATTGCAATTCCCAAATTTGATTGTTTCAAAGAAAGAACATCATTGACTCCATCTCCAATCATGGCGACGTAATTACCTTGTCGGCGCAGCGTCTGCACCAGTTGGGCTTTTTGCTCTGGGCTAATGCGACCGAAGATGGTGGAGGAGAGGGCGGCTTGAGCGAATTGTGCCTCATCCATTGCCGCTAACTGTGCGCCAGAAACTAATCTAATATCTGAACCGAATCCAGCTTGTTTGGCAAGTGCGGCAACGGTTTGGGGATTGTCTCCAGAGATAATTTTGACGTTAATTCCAGCTTGAGCAAAGCCGTGGAGGGTTTCGCGGGCTTCTGGGCGTAACTGGTCGTTGAACACAATAATACCCAAGGGGATAAGGGTAGGAGGTAATACAGACCGTTCTGCGTTCTCGTCAATGGTGTTGAGTTCTTCGCTGTAGGCAAAGAGGAGTACTCGCAACCCTTGCTGTACGCTGGCTTGGATCTGGGATGTAATTTCCTCCGTGAGGCTTACAGCTTGGATAAGCATTTCCGGTGCGCCGAGGATGTAAACACCAGGGTCTGGGAAGTCGTCAAAGGCAACTGCACTCCACTTGCGGACAGAAGAAAAGGGGGTTTCGGTTTGAATAGATCGCACTTTACCAGGATAGACCGCAGCAAGTGCCTCACTGGTGCGATTATGGGCTGTTATGTTCGCCGCGAAGTCCCCCAACTTTTGCCGCAGGACTTCTTCAGTTATCCCAATCGGGTAAACCGCTTGCAAGTTAATCTGGTTTGTGGTCAGCGTCCCAGTTTTATCCAGACAGAGTACGTCAACATGGCTTAACGATTCCACCGCATTCGCTTGCTGAATTAAAACATCTTGCCCCAGCATTCGTACTGCCCCCATTCCATAGGCGAGGGTAATTGCCAGTAAAAGTCCAGTTGGGACTAATCCCGCCACCACCGCCACCCGTTGTACGCTATCTGCAAGAGGATACGATCGCCCTAAGAAACCAATTCCTACTAAAATCCATAGAAAGCAAGCCAGCAGCATCAATACCCGAATCACCAAGTTAATCTCCTGCTGAAGTGGAGTATAAACTTGGCGAAAGGCACGGGCACCCGTCACCAGTTTAAAGGCGACTGTCTCGGCTCCGACTTTTTGCGCTTCAAAACAGGCACTGCCACTAACGCAGAAACTACCGGAATATACGGAGTCTCCCGCCACTTTGGGAATCATATCTGACTCTCCAGTGAGTAGGGATTCATCTACATCCATTCGACCATCACCCACCACAACCCCATCCACCACAATCTGATCGCCGGATTGGACGACTAAGATATCTCCTAGTACGATTTCTCCAGGGTCAAGGTGGTACTCTTTGCCTTCCCGAATCACAGTTACAATAGGTCGGTTGAGCAAGGCAATTCGATCAAGCTGTTGTTTTGCCCAAATTTCTTGGTAAATGCTCACCAAGACACCACCGAAGATAATAACTACTACCAAAAACGCATCTCCATAGCGCCGCAGGACGAGCATGACTAGGCTGATGGCTAAGAAAACCGCGTTAATGAAGGTGAAAAGGTTTTCTTGCAGAATTTGGCGATAGGAACGACTTGTTTGCAAGGTGACGTTATTGCCTTGCCCCGCCCCACGGCGCTTGATGACCTCCTGCTGTGTGAGTCCCTGAAGACTGGAGGTTAGGTGAACATTTTGAGTCATGATCTTGAGGCTGCTAGTGGCTGATGGCAATGGAGAGGTAAAGATAGTTAGCGCTTCGTACATCCCACTCTAAGAGAATCACTCAACGCACGTCCATCGCACTCTTAGTGGTGCGTTATGGCTACGTCTATGCACCCTACGCTAATCGTAGTTGGTCAAAAGTTGCTAGGTAGGAGTGTCTATTGCCTATGGAACTGAGGTCATCAATCAGCAATTGAGTCTCGATATTGGTTCACAACTCGATCTAAACCGACCGAACGGGAGGCTTTAAATAATATGCGATCGCCCGACTGCACTAATTCCTTCAAACGCTCTATCATAGCCTCATGACTCGAAAAGCACTCCACTTGCATAGAATCCGCGCCAGTAGCAATTGCTTTCGCTTCTGGGTCATCGACCAAAATTAGCAAGGCATCGAGACTGAGTTGTTGTGCCATCTTTCCAACTTGCTGGTGAAATTCAGGCGATCGCTCTCCTAATTCCTTCATCGTCCCTAACACCGCAATATGTCGCTTGCCGGGAGTCTGAGCCAACAGTTGTAGCGCCGCTAGCATTGATTCCAGACCAGCATTGTAGGTTTCATCAAGAATTACGATATCGTTAGGCAACTCGTAGCGCCGCGCTCGCCCACTGGGAAGCTCAACGGATAAACCCTTAGTAAGTGGTATCCAGTCAACCTGAAGCAGTTTCGCGACAGCAAGCGCCGCCAGGTAGTTCAGGGCATTGTGACGACCTGGAAGGGGAAGAGGAAATTGCATTCCCTCAACTAAGAGCGTTTCTGGGTCGATTAGATGTCCCTTTAGATCTCCTCCCTCCAACCCATAGGTTAAAGTCTTTCCCTGCCAAACTTTAGCGGCGGTTTCCATTAATAATTGGTTGTCGTGATTGAGTACAGCAATACCAGTAGCAGGCATTTGGGCTAATAACTCGCACTTGGCATTCGCGATCGCTTGCTCGGAACCTAATAGACCAATATGAGCCGTTCCCACATTTGTAATGACGCTTACTGTCGGGCGTGCAATCTTAGCCAACAGCCCAATCTGTCCAGCTCCACGCATCCCCATTTCAATCACGGCATAATCATGCTCTGGTCCCAATTCGAGCAACGTTTTGGGCACGCCGATTTCATTGTTGTAATTCGCCTGGGTTTTGAGGACGTTTCCTTGAGTTGACAAGACGGCGGCGATTAACTCTTTTGTCGTCGTTTTTCCTACTGATCCCGTTATGGCAATCACTGGAATATCTAACTGGTCGCGCCACCACCTGGCAATTTGCTGGTAGGCAACTAGCGTGTCTTCAACTTGCAGTTGCGGAATACCGTTGAGCTGAGTAGTAGCACGACGGTCAGCGATGACTGCGATCGCTCCTTTCTCTACAGCTAGTTTTGCAAAGTCATGTCCATCAAACTTTTCCCCGCGTAGTGCTAAAAATAGATGACCGGGTTGGAGCGATCGAGTATCGGTCGTAATCCCGATTAAACGTGCCACATCTGCTTCTTTCGATAAATTTAGTGGCGTTGCCGCCAGAATTTCAACCAATTGAGTTGTGGAGAGCTGACAAGGCATAGATATATCTGCCCAAATTTGACACAATTATGCTTTGCTGGAGTTAGGTTTCTTACACTTAATTATTTATCGAGAGGTTAAAAGGCTTGCTTCACTAAATTTTTTCTCGCTGGCTACTGCTGTGATCATTAACTTCACAGAATCTTTACACTATAGCGGTATAGTTACTGTTTTCAATACGTAGATGATCAAGATATGCTGTTACTGAGTAATTTGCCAGAGTTTAGGAGATAATTATAGGGTATCTATGTTTACCGGATAACTAATTGTGGGGCATCTAAGGGTTCCGTGTCTACTAAAAGGGCAGGTCAAGTTTAAATTCTAATATTTTCGCCAAAAGTACTATTGATTAGCCCTAGCGCTTGCACGTAGGGGGGCTTACTAAAGTGACTACTACTTGGACAGAGTCTGACATTCGACAAACTAGCCTAGAAGAGCAGCAACTGTACGATCATCTACTCTATTGCGTACAGGTAGAGTCAGCTAGCCAGCTAATCGAGCGCTTTCAACGCCTCTTTTTAGATGGTGCCAGATATATAGATCCGCAAATTTGGATCGCGCTGGAAAAGCTAGCAATGGATAAGAGGGCTGAACAAGAGTTCAAGTTTGTCCTCAACCGATGCTGCCACATCCTGATTAATCGCTGGCAGATGCAACCTCAGTTGCAAGGAGCGATCCAGGAGTTAGTAGCGCTATTTGAAAATCCTCCCGATCCGACAAAGGTTCAGTCTCGTGGAGCGAGGCGTCTGCGGCATCTAGTTCAGCTTTTCACAGAAACGGAGCAATATGTGACATTGCAACGTTTGTCACGAGTGATGAGCGAAACAGGGGAAGTCAGTAACAATGGTTCTAGGCAAGTAGGAGCTTTGATTCAGCGGTATCCCTACTTATATGAACATTGTCTTTTGAGTGAAGATAGCAGTTACGAACATCAGCAGACTGTAAGGCAAATTCAATCTAGGGTTCAGCGGCGTTTTGAGTTTGATTTGTCTCAGTATGTTACCTATCAGGTACGACGCGCCCAAGCGTTGCGATCGCCATCCAAAGAAGGACTAGAACGAATTCTTCAGCCGGTCAACAATCCCACACTCTTGACTGAGCGCGAGTTAGGTGCTGCCCTGAAGCAGTTTGTCGGCAAGGTTCAGGGTTCTTACACCTACCGAGATGTCGCCCAGAGCTTCCTGACCCATACAACGCAAACAGCTTCCTACAAAGAGTTTAAGAATGATTTGTATGAATACCTGACCGCTTCCATCGACCCAGCCTTCGGGAAGCGTCAGTTTAATGATCGGCTCTACACTCATATCAACAAAACCCTACCTCATAGCGATTCCCAAAGACCTACCGAATTCTTAATTGTACGAACCTGTAGTCAGTTGTTGAACTTCTTAGTGGTAGAAAGCCCTCAGCGACCCAACCACTTTACCTTTGTGGATTTGATTACCAACTTGGGTGCCACCTTCACCACAGGATTATTACTCAAGATTGTGCTATTGTGCCGCAAAGTCAAACCTTATCTGGAAAAGCGATTTTCCATTTTGTTTAATCACTATGAGTCTTCAACTAGAGACGGCGTACCCTGGTTAGTCACATCTCTTGAAAACTTAAATATTGCTCTGAGCGTCCACTTTGGGTCAGCTGACCTATCGTGCTTGAATCAGATTATGTAAGTCATTAGTCATTGGTCATTAGTCTTTAGTCATTGGTTTGAGGACAAAAGACTAATGACAACTGACTAAGGGCTAGTCTCTACAGCGCGACTGTTATAAAGATTCATTGCCTTTTCAACCCCGTGCTTAAGACTCACTTCCACGGCGTCAACAACAAGTTGGAGAACTTCTAGCATCAACTGGGTTTCTTGGGGGGAAAATTTTCCGAGGACGTGGGAAACTGTGTCCTTATCTGTACCAGACTTGCCGATGCCAATCCGCAGGCGCGGGAAATTTTGTGTACCGAGATGAGCGATCGCTGACTTCATCCCATTGTGTCCTCCTGCTGAACCTGAAAGACGCAATCGCAGACGCCCCACTGGTAAATCCATATCGTCATAAACGATCAGCACCGACTCTGGTGGCAGCTTATACCAATCCGTTGCGGCACGAATCGCTTGCCCAGAACGATTCATATAGGTGAGGGGCTTGAGCAAGCGCAGCTTGTTTCCCGTAGTGCTTTGCCCTTCTCCATATAAGGCCTGAAACCGACGATTTTCGCTCCAAGAAATCTGCGATCGGCGTGCCATAGCATCAATGGCTTCAAACCCAATGTTGTGCCGTGTTTTATCGTACTTGGGTTCTGGATTCCCCAGACCCACAATTAGTTGGGGAATCACCAAAGTCGGTGGAGAGGTTGCTTCTGTCATAACGTTTTCACTCTCATTGGGGCTGATGCTGCACTCAGCCGGCGGGCGATTGAGGACTGGAACCTGAGAAAGTAGAAATATTCCTAATCCCTAATCCCTAGTCTCTAGCCCCTTACTCAGGCAGGATACTGAAATAGGGATTCCAGATATACACGAGCGCACGCTCGATAGCTTTGGGTTGCTTCTGGAGTCTTACCATTCCCATTTTGAAGCAAAAACAGTGATAGCGCAGCCGCAAAGACGCGGTCTTGATCCCAACTGGGATGGGTTTCTAGGTAGCGCTTGAGGGACTCATGCAAGTCTTCGGGGATTTCTGCCAGGATGCTGACGGTTGCGTTCATAATTTACCTCTCGTTTCATGGTCTATTGGGACAAGACAACCTTGCTTTCAGCGTTTTGTGCTTGAAAACGGCTTGACAATTAAAAGCTTGCGGCAGATGAACTTAGAAAAAGCACCCACTTTTCCTGCCGCTCTGGCTTTTCTCAAATCAAAATTTTTATGGCTGGTCGCACCATTGTCTGCTGAGATGGGGTGGGGTTGTCAATGCTGCGAAATATTACAAGACCACTTAAACTCAATCAACTCCTACGAAGGAATGCGTGTTTGAGGATGATCCCCGTTACGTTTATTTACAAGAACTCAGTCCTTTGCAGCCCTGGGAAAGGTGGTTGAGAAAATCTTAGTAAAACGGGAAGACCTGATCCCGCCGTTCTTCCCTGTGGAAAAACAGTGGAAAACTGTGGAAAAGTTAAACATCTGTGTGGAAATGCTGGGGAATCTATGGGGGAAAACTGAGGCTAAAAATAAGAATTGCAAACAGCTTTACAGGGGGCTGGGGAATAGGAACACAGGGAATTGCCATAAGTCTCAGGAGGACTTCCCCTATCACAGCGTCCCTGTGCTTTGCGTCCTTTCAATGTGTCTTCCTCCAGTTATCTCTATTTCAAGCTACAGAAGGAGCGTCAATGCTGAGAGTGTGACCTAAAACAGTAAAGACTTGACGTTGCTCAAACAACTCGACTAGGTCGCCGTTGATTTTATTTTTAGTGGCTTCTTGTCGCAGGATTCTTAAGGCGGTTTCCACAGGTAGTCTACGCTTATAAGGGCGATCACTCGCAGTTAGGGCGTCGTAGATATCCACAATTGTGAGAATCTGTGTTTGGATGGGAATTTCTTCTTGTTTCAATCCTTGGGGATATCCAGTGCCATCAAGCTTTTCGTGATGTCCGTAGGCAATGGCAGGAACGCCTTTGAGATGCTTCGTCCAGGGAATCCGCTCCAGGAAGTGGTAGGTGTGAGTAACATGAGCTTCAATTCTTGCTCGCTCACTAGCTGTTAAGTTCCCTCTGGGAACCAACAACTGACCCATCTCTACCTCTGAAATTAGAGGTTTGGTAAGACCATCGGTATCTCGATAGGTGTATTGAGACAGGGCTGATAGTTGAGCCGACGTTTCTTCAGAAAAGGCGTGAAAGTCTCTGGTTAGTAGGAGATCCGGTTCATTGAGTTCTTGTAGGAGTTCCCAGTAGTGCTTGAGTGTCTCAATGGTTTGAGCCAGTTGCTTATCGAATTTTTCAAGATTTTGGCAATGGGAACAACCTGATGCCTCCGTATTGTCCGAATGCCTGTGGCTGGGATGTTCGAGTAAATACCTGAATTTAGTTTGAGCGCATTCCATTTCCAGGGTACGCTCTGCTAGGGCAAAGCGGTGACGAATCACCTCTAGTTGTTCGGGATAGAGTTTTTTCTGCTTGCCTAAAAGCGCTTCAGGAATTCCCACTTTGCCAAAGTCGTGTAATAAGGCAGCATAGCGAGCTTCTTGAATTTGGCGATCGCTAAAATAAACTGACCGTAGCGCACCTGTTGCGATCGCACTTGCCTCTTCACTCAGCCGCACAGTCAGGTCAGCTACTCGTTCCGAATGACCGGAGGTTGTCGGGTCTCGCGCCTCAATAATTTGCACAGAGGCTTTAACAAACCCTTCAAACAGATTCTCAATACTCTGTTGCAGTTGATTGCGTTCAATTGAAATTGCTGCCTGAGAAGCGAGCGATCGCACAATTCGTTCTTCCCACTCTGAATAAGGTTGGGTCACCTCCAACGCATTCTCGGTTGTGAAGACGACATGGGGTTTCACCTTACGATTAATCAGTTGCAGTACGCCTATAACTTCCCCATCTTGGTCTTGCATCGGCAACACCAACACTGAACAAGTACGATAAGGCATCGTAGTGTCAAAACTGCGATCGAGCTGGTAAGGGACGCCTAGTGGCAAATTATAAGCATCCGGCAAATTTAAGCTTTCACCCGTTAGTGCCACATACCCCGCCAGACTTTTTTGAGTCAGTGGCATAGCAAATTCCTTAAACGAATTGCTAGGTATGGAATCATTCTGGGCTACCTTGAACAGCAGCTTCGGCGCAGCATTGCTACGGTCTATTAAATAGACACTACCTGCGTCGCTACAAGTAATTTCCCTACTCTTAGATAAAATTAAATTGAGTAATTCACCTAGATCGTTACTGCTCGAAAGTGCAGTGCCAATTGCCAAAAGCTGTTCAATCAGATCGACCCTTTCAGCGGATACGTCTAAAAGTTCTTTACTCTCAAGGGTCGCAAACGGGGATAGAGAGACTGTCATGAGTGTTTGATGGGTATATCACAGTTATGTGGACTTAGAGCTGGTCAGAGCTGCCTTACAGGAAAGCCTTAAACGACTCATTCTATAGAGCGTTGGGTTTATCCAAATTTGAAGCTTACTTGTAGCGCTCCTCAAACTCTAAGTAGATTCACCCAAACTAATTAAACAATCGATTATATTATTATTCACTTTGACATAGCTCTTCGGTTAGATTTATTTAAAAGTTGATAAACACTTCACATACTCAAGTTGAGCTTAGTGGGTTAGTCTTCAGCGTCTTGATGCAGAATTTTTAATTTTTTAGGAGAAGACGGTCAAGGTGATGCCAGAGAAAAGTCATTCGACAGGCTGATTGGCAAGAACGCTTAAGATGATTTTTCCCTTCGTCAGCTATAGCAGTCGCCAAGGCGACTCTTGACTCTCGCTAAATACTAAAACCAAGACCCGTCAATCTTTTCCATAAAAACCTTCTGCCTTTTGCTATAACAGGATTATCCTTGCTGTCATGGCAATATAAGGAAAGCCCGTTCTCAAATGAGCATCTGTCTCTTCCTCCTAGAGGTGTTACTACAAGCCTATTTATGATTGCACTAGGCATGAATAGGTTTGTAGTGGTTCAGCAATTCCTTTAAAAGAAAGGGTGATTGCTGAAAAAGATGTCTGCAACTTATCTAGTTTTTCAAATGTATTTTGGTCGATGAGAATCTCGTTCGGACGCGCCTGACTTTCAAGACGAGCAGCTAGATTAACATGGTGACCGATCGCAGTAAACGTTCTGCGGTCTTTATTACCGAGTATACCCAAGGCGACCGGACCTGAAGCGATACCAATGCCGATTTTGAAGGCTGAACCATTGTCTGTTTGCAGCATTTTACTAACATCTTTTACAGCCCGCATCATCTGTAATGCTGCCTTTATCGCTTGTTTTGGCGGAGATTCGTTTGAAGGAAGAACACCAAAGATACCCATGACCGCATCTCCAATCAGCTTATCCACCATGCCAGCTTCATTGAGAATCGGCTGGATCATGGCGGGGAGATATAAGTTTAGTGTTTTAAAAACTATCTCAGGCGGTTTCTTTTCACTGTAAGATGTGAATCCCCGGATATCTGCAAACAGAATAGTTAAATCAGAGCGTTCTCCTTTATCTTGAAGGGTAAAAACCCCTTGTGCAAGACCTTCAGCAACATTCTTTCCCAGGTATTGATTCAATAACTTAGATTGTTTTTCCTGAATCAAGCTCAACTCATTCCCTTTTTGTTGAACCGCAATCTGCTGGATTTCATCGGAGGTGGCATCTACTAGTAAGACCCAGTCTCCTTCATCGCCAGGAAAAATATGGATATTAGCAGAAAGTCCACACTCTGTTTTTATGCAGGGGAGAACTATAGGAGAATCACCCAAGGGGAGAAAGCCTTGCAGAAAAAAGACTTTTTCTTCTACGTATTCTCCTTTTTGCAGGTTTTTAATTCCGTAAGCTTCCAGTTCTCCACCCCACTCTGATAGACGACCATCTTTCTCTATTAAGAGATAGGCTGGAGAACGGTTTTCAAAGGTTACAGCTTGAATATAATCAAGAATCGGACGAGGGAGATTAAACATTTATCACTCCACCATTTTCTTCGCCAGGGTTAGGAAGGCTTCTTCTACACCCAACCCTGTTTTTGCACTCCCCTGAATTACAATCCAACCCTTTTTTGATAGTTCATCTGTAGCCGTAGCATCAATCTCCCATTCATCTAGCAAATCTGATTTATTCAGGATGAGGATAAATGGTAATTTACCAACAGTTTCTTCTATAATTTCTTGAAGAGCAAAAGCCTTTTCAAGGGTAGCGCTACGAGTCCCATCTACTACTAAAAGATAACCCGATGAACCTCGTAAGTAGGATAGCCGTAGCTTTTGAAAGTCATCCTCTCCCTGAACATCCCAGAGAAGAAGATTCACTTCTCGATCTGCTAAGTTTATTGATTTTTTATCAATTTTCACACCGACAGTGGTTTGGTAGGCTTCAGAGTAAATACTGCTGACAAAACGTGCCACAAGACTTGTTTTACCTGTCGCGAAGGCTCCTACCATGCAAACTTTTTTCTGAATCATCGCTCAAGAGTACTTAAGTTCGATCTATCCGTAATTGTTATTTTGAAAGATACGCTGCGGTTAATTTCTGACTCCTGTACTCCCAACTCATTTTTCAAAGGTTCTGTTGTACCCACACCCACCGCTTCAAAATTACTTGGCTTAAATCCTTTCGAGACTAAAGTAGACAGGATGGTATCAGCACGCGCTTGGCTGAGTGTCATATTAGCTTCCACTGTCCCCTGCTCGTCTGTGTGCCCGACAATCTTAACCCGAACATCCTTGTTCAAAGATAGGGCAGACCCTAAGAGTCTTTCAATTTCTTGAATCAGTTTGGCTAATGTATCATCCTGACCAGGCTTAAATTCTATGGTTCCCTCCGAAAAACGGATGATTTGTTTTTCAATATTTTTTTTGCTTGACTCAAGTTGCCCTAAATCCGGAGCGATGAGATTCTCCTCGTTGAACTTAGTAATGCCGGGAATGACCTGTACCCGTTTTCGAGTTTCGACAATCCATTGATGAGGAGCAGAGCCTTTTGCGTAGAGAATACCGTTTTTGTCTACCGAAAGCGATACAGTTTCAGGAGGTTGGAGTAACTGTTTGACTCTGGCTGTCAGTAGGTTTGGATGGAGCGAAAGGTAAGGCTCCCACTGACTTACAACGGCATTGGGATTAACCTGTGCTTCTTGCAACACAATCATCGGATCTGCTGCCAATGGATCGCGAAGCCCCCAAATGAAATATTTGCCCCCCTGTTTCTCTATCCTGGTTATGACAATTCCCGGATGGTCTTTTAGATTCTCCAGATAAGCTGTCCAGCGCAAATTGTCTCGAATCGAAAAACCGACCCAGCTTGTCAGACCAACGCCTATAGCTCCTAAGAATATCCATAAAAGAGGAGAAGGTTTTTGTTTTTTAAATTCATACTGGGCCTCAAGGCAAGCTTCAAGCTCTGGCTTGGTTGCAGCAAAATTCGTAGTATCTCCATCGAAGGCTTCAAGTGCGTTACTCTGCTCGATGTGAATTCTTTCAATCGCATCTTGAAAAACTGACCTTAATTTTTGGGGAGCGTTTCCCCGAATCACGCCTGCCAATATCGCCTGCGGACCTTGCTCGATCCAAAGGGTAAGTTCCCCAAACTGCAATGTGTCTAGGGAATCGTCTTTTTGTACCCCGAAGGAGTCTTGAACGAAATCCCGGATTGCTGTCAACATAGCGGAAACCAAATCAGCATCCTGAGCGGCTACCGCTGGAGCTACTACGTGTTGAAGCACTAATCCGGTTTCTTTGTGAATCAGGAAAACCTGTTCAACCCGGTAGAGAAGGGTATGTAGAAGCACGATTTCGGAGAAGGGTTTCCCTGTGGCTAGGGCTTCCATCCTCCATTTCATGCTCTGGTTGGAAAAGCTATACTCAAGCGTTTGGTTGAGTGTTTGGGTCATCTCGCTGATGGCAGCAGCAACCGCTTTTCGGATACCTGACCCCAAAACCGGAAAAATTGCTGTGGCAATAATATTGGCGTCTCTTCTAACGGAAGCCTGGATGGCGTTTTCGACTGTAGGTAGCAAGGCTTCGGTAAGAGCTTCATCTGGAAGTGGTCGCTTGGCGATCGCTTCTGGAAGTACTTGGCTTAAATTCTC
>DATNQT010000121.1:0-15233 GCA_036703885.1 Candidatus Sericytochromatia bacterium | reverse complement strand
CAGCTCCGTTCACGAACCAAAACTTTAGAGTGGTTATCAGTTACATACAGCACAGGGTATGGCAGGATCTTATCGTGCCCCAACGAATGACTTATTTGAAAACCGCTATAGAATAGCAAAATTTAATAAGTATTGCCTGTATAAAATAATTTAACGTGCCTGCAAGTCCACCTTTTTTTTGACTGCTTGATTACTGAAACTATAAGTTTCTCGTAATGCTAACCAAGTAATGTGGAAACAGACACGCTATGTGCGCTAATTGAAAGTCAGGCAGATTTAATCTAGATAACCAATCAAATCGTTGTCACCCTCAATATAATTTGAAGCGATCGGGCGATTTCCAAAAATCATTCCTATTCCAGAAATCTGAAGATTACTTGCCGCAATCGGGCGCTCTCCTGAAACAGAGATTGTATTCCATACCTGCATGGTGCTGGCGACGATTGGGCGCTGTCCCATTACAGAAATCGTTCCAAGAACCTGAAGATTAGCCGAGTCGATGGGACGGTTTCCAGGTAGAGGAGTTATAGAAAGCTCAACGTTTCCTTCTTTAGGAGTTTCTTGTAATTTAATCTGGGACATAGCGATGATTTGGGTTCCTTTATCTGTATTCAGGTTTGACTCTTGTTGAATATCAGCAGCGTTTACCTGCTGACTCTTTTTACTCCTGCGGCTGTTCGTACTACTAGTCGCATTCGCCTTGGTAGCCGTGCTATTGCTCATAATCCAAACCTTTAAGTTTCTAACTGCGTTTGTTGGAGGAGTAGCAGAACCATAGGTTCTGGTTATTAGTTGTTCTTTCTACTCATGTTTTTAGAAATATTATAAAGGTATAATTATCTTAAGTAAGCGTAAAAAAATATATAAAGTTGTAAATCTTCTTTGCAAAGATAGATTGGGTTCTACCATACCTATTGATAAAGGTGGTAGATGCGGGGTTACCGAAATCTAGCTGGGAAAACCAAGATTTTGGTAACCCCACCCCTTGGGGCAGGTGTTAGGTTTTAGGTATTAGGTTTTGGGCTGGATTCTTACCTAACACCTACCACCTAACACCTCTTAATCACGGCTCAACAGGTGATAAACTGAAATATTCGTGGCACGCTGAAATTGCAGACCCCACAACTCGTATGACAGAGCCACTGATTGAACTCAAAGGAGTTAGTAAGTCTTTTGGTGATAACATCATTCTGGATCAAGTCGATCTAACGATCGCTCGAGGCGAGGCGCTGGGGATTATTGGCCCCTCTGGTACGGGGAAATCAACCATTCTGCGAATTATTGCAGGTCTAACTCCCCCCGATGCTGGAGAGATTTATGTCCAAGGGCAACGGCGTTTAGGTTTAATTGAAGATGCCAAAGACCCAATTGGCATTGGGATGGTGTTCCAGCAGGCGGCTTTGTTCGACTCGTTGACAGTGGAAGAGAATGTTGGTTTTTTGCTTTATCAGCATACTAAAATGCCGTCTAAGCACATTCGGGAACTGGTAAATCAAAAGCTAGAGATGGTGGGTTTGTCTAATATTGGCGATCGCTACCCGTCTGAGTTATCGGGAGGGATGCGTAAGCGCGTCAGCTTCGCCCGTGCGATCATGTCCAACCCAGAAAATCCCAAGGATAACCCAGAAGTCTTACTGTACGATGAGCCAACAGCAGGACTCGACCCCATCGCCTCAACAGTGATAGAAGATTTAGTTCGCCAGCTACAGTATGCAGATAAGGGTTGCGGTACATACGTAATGGTGACACACCAGCAAAGTACAATTCGCCGCACCACCGATCGGGTTGTGTTTCTCTACAAAGGCAAGGTACAGTGGCAAGGCAACGTTAGCGAAATAGACACTACAGATAATCCTCTAGTTCGACAATTCTTTAGTGCCAGCATCACGGGACCCATACAGGTGGTCGGTTAGGATAAATGTTAGCGCTTGGCGGTTAGCAACTAGCTGTCATTTGTCCTTGAGCTATTGATTATTGCCAAAGGATAAAGGACAACAAACTAACAGGGAATCGCTAAGAGAGGAGAAATCATGCGATCGCGAACGATTCGAGAAGGCTCCGTTGGGATATTCATCCTGTTTGGAATTGCTGTATTTGTCGGCTTGGTGCTGTGGCTAGGCAATGTCACATTGGGCAAGCGTAGCTATAAGTTCATTGTGAACTTTGCTAACGTCGCTGGCATGAAAGTTGGTGCCCAAGTTCGCTATCGCGGCGTGCAAGTTGGACGTATCTCGGAACTCAAAGCCGCAACTAATGGCGTTGATGTCACGGTTGAAATCACTCCGGCTGACTTATTAATCCCTCGCGATGCCCTTGTTGAAGCCAATCAAGCTGGTTTAATCGGCGAAACCGCTATTGACATCACACCTCTAAAAACCCTATCCAGTACTGCACAGGCGAACAATCCCCTGAGTCCCAAATGTAATCCTGAGGTGATTATCTGTAACAACACTCGCCTCAATGGTAGTATCGGCGTCAGTTTCGACGAACTGTTGCGCTCCACCATTCGCCTTTCTAATGTCTACAGCGATCCAGCGTTTTTCAACAACGTTAATACCCTTACAAAAAACGCTTCCGTTGCCGCAACTGGGTTAGCGCAACTTAGCGGTGAATTATCCCTGTTGTCTCGTTCAGCGCGGCAAGAGTTGGGAAGCTTCTCAGCGACAGCACAGTCCGTCACCGGAGCAACAACTCAAACTCTCGACCGAGTTGGTTCTGCCGCAAGTCGCTTTGGAAATACTGCCGATGAATTTAGTAATACTGCCCGACAACTGAGTGGTACTGTCCAGCAAGCAGGTCTGACTGCTGCCCAACTCGGTCAGCTTGCTGCCTCCGCTAACGATCTGGTGGCAGCGAATAAGTCAAGTCTAAGTGCCACTCTCAGCAACTTCAGGCAAGCTAGCGATCAACTGCGCCTTTCCGTAGGTGCGCTGACGCCCCTTCTCAACCAAGCGGGGAAGGGAGATTTGTTGCGTAACTTAGAAACTATATCGACTAATGCCGCCCTAGCGTCAGCCAATGCAGCGCAACTAACCGCCAACTTGCGCGACATCTCCACTTCCTTTAATAATCCAAACAATATAGTACTATTGCAACAAACCCTAGATTCGGCACGGGCAACCTTTGAAAATACCCAAAAGATTACCTCCGATCTAGATGAACTAACTGGCGATCCTGCCTTTCGCAGCAATCTTAAGCAACTCGTTAATGGACTGGGTAAGCTAGTATCTTCAACGGAGCAGCTACAACAGCAAGTTCAAGTAGCTCAACAGCTAGAACCCCTCAACGCTGCGATTAACCAAACCGCCGCCAGTGATGCCAACAAAGCCTCAAGCGCTCAACACTCCCAACCCGACGTTGAGCAAACACCTCCTGCTACCCAACCAACTCCCGAAAAGCCTTCACAACAACTTTTCCCCCCAGCTTCTGAGAAGCCCTCCCCTGAAGTAACGCCTCAACCCGTCACTGATTCTGAAGGTAAGAGCGAATCAGAATAAGAGTCTTATTTAATCTCTTGACTCTCCAGTCGAGTGGAGATTCTAGCCTAAAAATAGGGCAACTACTAGAAGAGAGTTAGCATATGGAAACTCTGACGCTGAAACTACGAGGCATGGGTTGTGCCGCCTGTGCTTCCAAAATCGAACAAGCGATTAAAGGCGTTCCAGGCGTTGTGGAATGCAATGTAAACTTTGGGGTAGAGCAAGCAACCATTCAATACAATCGCAAAAAAACTCAGATAGAAACAATTCAACAAGCAGTTGCGGAGGCGGGATATGGTGCCGCTCCACTCCAAGAAATCGGTACGAATGAAGATGAGGCGGAGCAAGCTACCCGCCGCGCCGAACAGCAAGTTTTAATCCGCAAGCTGATTTTGGGAGGTATCATCAGCGCTGTGCTACTGGTGGGTTCACTACCTATGATGACGGGGCTTAACATTCCCTTGATTCCCATGTGGCTGCATAATCCCTGGTTGCAGCTAATTTTGACAACACCTGTGCAGTTCTGGTGTGGGCAGTCGTTTTATCGCGGTGCGTCGAAGTCTCTAAAACACCGTGGCGCTGATATGAATACGTTGATTGCTTTGGGCACTAGTGCAGCTTATTTTTACTCAGTTTTTGTCACGCTTTTCCCAGGATTCTTTAGAGGGCAAGGGTTGGAGCCAGATGTTTACTATGAAAGTGCGGCGATCGTTATTACTTTAATTCTCTTAGGACGACTATTTGAAAGTCGAGCGCGGGGGCAGACAACAGACGCAATTCGTAAACTCATCGGCTTGCAAGCAAAAACTGCGCGGATTATTCGTAAAGGGCAAGAGGTTGATGTTCCTATCCAGGAAGTCCAGGTTGATGATGTCGTGTTGGTACGTCCGGGTGAGAAAATCCCCGTTGATGGCGTAGTCCTTGATGGTTCCTCGACTATCGATGAAGCAATGGTAACGGGTGAGAGTTTGCCCGTGAAAAAGCAGGCAGGGGATGAAGTGATTGGCGCGACGATTAATAAGTCTGGCAGTTTTAAGTTCCGGGCGTCGCGGGTGGGGAAAGATACGGTATTGGCTCAGATCGTGCAGTTGGTGCAACAAGCACAAGGGTCGAAAGCGCCGATTCAGCGATTAGCCGATCGCATAACGGGGTGGTTTGTACCTGTTGTAATTGCGATCGCCATTTCTACTTTCGTTATCTGGTTTAACCTGATGGGCAACCTCACCCTAGCCACAATCGCCACAGTAGAGGTACTGATTATTGCCTGTCCCTGTGCTTTAGGTTTGGCGACACCCACTTCCGTCATGGTGGGAACCGGGCTTGGTGCGACAAACGGCATTCTCATCAAAGGGGCAGATAGCCTGGAAATTGCCCATAAAATTCAGACAATTGTCTTGGATAAAACCGGGACGCTGACAGAAGGAAAACCCGTAGTAACGGATTATGTCACAACTGGCGGAACCGCTTACAGCAATGAAATTAACCTGCTGCGATTAGCCGCAGCTATTGAGCGCAACTCGGAACATCCTTTAGCTGAGGCAGTTGTGCAGTATGCTTCATCGCAGGGCGTTGAGTTTCCCTTACCAGAAGCAAAAGACTTTGAAGCCGTTGCAGGTGCTGGCGTTCAGGGTATCGTGAATGACCAATTGGTACAAATCGGCACATCCCGTTGGATGCAGCAACTCGGTATTAATCCTGAAGCTTTGCAACTTTATAAAGATAAGTGGGAAGCAGCAGGTAAAACAACAGCCTTGATTGCGGTAAATGGAAAACTTGAGGGAGTGGTGGGAATCGCTGACGCCCTCAAACCCTCTTCAGTCGAGGCAGTCAGAGCAATGCGACGGTTGGGTTTGGAGGTGGTAATGCTCACGGGTGATAACCAACAGACGGCTGAGGCGATCGCGTCTTTACTGGGCATTAAACGTATTTTTGCCGAAGTACGTCCCGACCAAAAAACCGCAATTATCCAAACTCTCCAAGCAGAGAAGCAGGGGCGCAGGGGCGAAGAGGGCAAAAGCAGAGTTCCCCATCAAAAATCGATTGTGGCGATGGTGGGAGATGGGATTAATGATGCCCCAGCGTTAGCTCAAGCTGATGTGGGAATAGCGATTGGGACGGGAACGGATGTTGCGATCGCAGCAAGTGACATCACTCTGATTTCTGGCGATCTCATGGGTATTGTCACGGCGATTCAACTGAGTCGTGCCACGATGAACAACATTCGCCAAAACCTCTTTTTTGCCTTTATTTACAACGTTGCCGGGATTCCCCTAGCTGCTGGTATTCTGTTTCCTTTGACGGGCTCGTTACTAAATCCAATCATCGCGGGTGGAGCAATGGCGTTTAGTTCCGTTTCCGTTGTTACCAATGCCTTGCGCCTGCGGAACTTCAAACCATCATTGAGCAGATAACTTCAGGAGTGCCAACTATGTTGAGCAAAAGTCAAACTTTACGACACTTCATGGGATTGGGATTATTGCTCTCAATTACCTCAAGTGTTCCAGCTATTGCCGCTACCTCCACTGAGATGTCTACACATAATACTCAATTTCGCCAAATTGAGCAGCCTTTAGCGCTGAAACTCGGCGTCACGCTAGGAGGTGCAGCGCTGATTGGTTTAGAACTATGGTGGTTTGTAGCTAGTAAGAATAAAGCCTTACAAACTATAGCGAATGATGGTACTCTAAGTAATCTCGATATAAAACCCTAATTCGAGTGAAGTATCTGTAAAAACACTTTTGTCATACTATTCCTGCAAGCCGCTGTGCTAAGATAGTGAGTGAGAATAAATTCGGTTGCAGTGTTTGTTTCTAGTATTGATAGGCTTTTCCCTTTTGGTCAGTACAGGCTTCTCTCCGAAATCTAAATCTCTACACCTCTCTGATTTTGGACACAATCTATCTATGTCAATTTATGTAGGCAACTTATCCTACGATGTCACCCAAGAAGACCTGAATGCTGTTTTTGCAGAATATGGTTCTGTGAAGCGCGTTCAGCTACCTTCTGACCGTGAAACAGGTCGCTTGCGCGGCTTTGCTTTTGTGGAAATGGGTACAGAGACTGAAGAAGCGGCTGCCATTGAGGCACTTGATGGTGCTGAATGGATGGGTCGTGACCTAAAAGTTAACAAGGCAAAACCTCGTGAAGACAGAGGTTCGTCTGGTGGTGGTCGTGGAAACAATGGCTCCTCTCGCCGCTACTAAGCTTAAGGGCTAAAGTCTTGCGAGTCTGTCCTTGCTTTTGTGGCATATGCAAGCTAGCTAACTCCTAAGCTCAATTAATTTCAGTTACTCGCATTCAATGTAAAAAGGCTTAGGCACAAATTGCTTAAGCCTTTTCCCTTGGCAGTTCGGTTCAATGGCATAATACCAATTGGGTTTGCATTTGGCATAAATGGAACAAGTTGATTTGTAGGGGCAGGTTTTACCCTTATCGGTTTTCCAGACCCAGATATTGATAAACCCGCCCTTCCCAACTGTGTCATCTATAAAACCAAATGGTATAAATCAAACCTGTCCGAACTGCTACCTGTCTTTTGATAATCAGCAAAGGTCAGACAAGTGTTTCCCACGCATTAATATGGTTCAGTACACTCTCGCTCAGTGCCCAGAGGTTATCTTGACTGTCCCAGGCAAAGATTCAAAAAAAGCCCGCGATAAGGCAATGGATCAGCTTGTTGAACTCATGGACGAAAACAAGCTCCCCGTAGACCTTTCAGAAGGATTCAGCGCTCAACAACTCATTGAGGTCAAAGAGCAGGAATCAACTCCTGCTGAAGGTGAAGATGCTGTTATCCAGGCTGTTCAGGTTCTCAACAGCCTTGCTACCTTGAAGCTCAAGATGCAAGAATTACGGGCTGAGGCACTCCAAATTCGTTCTCAAATCGATATCTTATTTACAGATGAGCCAGTGAGTGAGGAGGAAATTGCTCAACTCAAGGAAGGCTTCAAAATACTCAAAAATTTTGCCCTGGCGAATCTACGCTTTCGAGAAGCTAGAAACGGAGCAGAACAAGCTCGTGCCGTACTCGACCAAGCCTTGAAACCCCCCGAAAGCTAACTCAGCTCCTGACTCCTCTATTTTCATATTAGAAATTACTGCTGTTGAAGGTAGTGTGCGATCGCGTTTGGCTAGCTTGCTCTAACGTTTACCAAAGATTCCCAATCCAAAGTTACAGTACTGGGTCGAACATTTTTCCATCCTCAGGTTTACTTGATACCTGTCTTCCGAGGGCGGCTTGAAGTTGAGTACAGCAACGGCGGCATTAGTAGCATCGGAGACAATTCTATTGCCCTGGGGATCTTTTAGAGTTAGCTTAACTTCATTGCAATTCTGATCGCAAACTGCTACAAAAGTATACTCCTGATTCGGATAGAGCAAGACAGTTTTGGGTGCCTCTGCTTGCTTGGTTAAGCGCCCTACACTTCTGGGAAACGAAGGCTGATACCCTTCTTTTTTTGCCATTTGAAGTGCTAATTGCAGCTGATTTTCTACCTGTTGCTCGTATTGGTCGAAGGGTCTAGCAATCGCGGCTACATTGAGCGTCATGCCAAACCCAAGAGCGATCGCACCGCAAATAAAAGGCTTAATCTTCATGGAATTTTTCTCCTTTTAGCACTGAATGCTCTCTAGAGCGATCGCTAGACAGCTTAGATAACACAGTTCCGAAACAATTTATTTAGCATAGTCTTGAGGAGAAAAGCAATTCTACACCAATTTACTAAAATCCTGCTGTACATTCGCCGTAGGTTGTTTAGGTGTTAAGTGGTAGTTGAACCCTCTCAAACCTATAACCTAAAACCCAACACCTAACACCTAAAACCCTACTAAAAAAACTACTGAACCCTTGACAAAGTAGCTGGTGCAACAGAATTAGTTGCTTTCCAAGGCATAGACTTGTACTTCCAATAAAAGCCACCCAAGACAAATAGCACAATTAGGAAAGTACCAATACCGAGAGGACTTGGAAGCCAAAACACTGCCTCTAGATGATTGAGTTGTCCGGGCTGGAGCGTCCACACTAGCTGATGTCCATTGTCATAGACCTCTGGCTGAACAGCATTCGCTACCTTTTCTACACTACGCGCTCCCCAAGGGGTTTCCAATCTAAACTGCAAATTCAATAGGGAACTCGGACTAACAATTACGTTGCCCTTTGTAGAGAGAACGCCGAGCGATCGCAAATCCAAATCATAACTTAAGCGATTCCGCTGCCAGAAAAAAAAGTTGCCCCTATCCAAGCGAACCTTAGACTCAAAATTCGGTAAATCTAGTGTCTCACTTGCCTGAGTGCGATCGCCTTTCTTAGCAACTGGATTGAAAAATTGGTTAAACTTAGATTCCAATTCCGTATCGCTACTAAACGGAATAGTAACAACAATTTCCTGATTAGAAAGATGCTTCGTTTTACCATCGAGCTGCTTCGCTCGACGCTCAATACTTTTAAGCCAGTCCTGCACCTGAGAACTACTAAAGTTTGTCAGCCGTTCTTCCAGCTTGATATGCTGCACAAACTCGCCCTGGTGTGCCCCCTCAAAGTTGACCCCAACATCATATTGAACGCAACCGGAAAGTAGCACCACTGCCAGCACGGCAATCCAGAAAGCTCGTAAACGCCCTAAAATAAGACGACCAAACTGCAACAAATCAACACTAGCTGATTTCACAAACTCCTCCTGTTTCTCTTTTGTCATTAGTCATTAGTCATTGGTCACAATAACCTACTGACGGGCAGCAACCCCTAATTGCCCAAACAATAGACAAGGCAAATAAGCACCGCCGCCTACCCATTCCGGCTTGTCGCCCAAATCTACCAGATTTTTGAATGCCTCAAAAATACTCCCGGCAACCATCGTATTCTTCACTCGACCCACAATTTCGCCTTTCTCAACCTTGTAACCTAAATCCAGATTCACCGAAAACTCCCCAGCTAGCTGATTGGATTGACCCGCACCGAGAACTTGCTCGATAATCAGCCCTTCCTCCATACCCGCAATTAAATCAGCCGTAGATGTCTTCCCCGGCAACATACAGCCATTAACCAAACTTGGACTCGGACGAGACAGTCCGCCCCGGAAGCCATTACCAGTTGGCTCACAACCCGCACGCGCTGCCCAACGACGGTCCCAGTAAAATTCTTTCACAACACCTTGCTCGATTAACACCTTACGTGTCGTCGGCGTACCCTCATCGTCAAAAGCGCAAGCAGAAGCACCGATACTAGGGTCTTCAAAAATTGTTAAGCGTTCATCAAATAGCTTCTCACCCACTTTCCCTGCCAGAGGAGATGCCTTTTGGAAGACCGTTTGACCTGAAAGAATAGTTTTAAACAGGCTACCAATCGTCCCAGCCGCCGCTCTTGGAGTAAATAGTACCGGGAAAGAGCCACTCTTAATAGTTGCTTGCTGCTCTGCTCTTCGGTACTTTTGTAAGAGTTCATGGAGGAGGTGTTCGTAATCGGGAACTCCATCGCGCACCACCTCATAGCTGTAAGTTTGGAGAAAGTCTTCACCCTTAACTAAATTGCCCGACAGACTAGCACTGATAGTCTGGCTACTGCGCTGTGCGTAAACATTATCACTGGTAGCAATTTTGACCGAACCCGAACGGACATGAAAGCTAACATCGACTAGAATATCGGGGTTATAATCATGCACCTGTTCAATCAGACGCCCTCCCACTTCTACTAATTGCTGGGTTGGCGGTGGGGTGTAATTTGCTTCAGGCGCTGTCACTTGAACGTTCCTGGCAAACTCATACTCAGCAGGGTCACCAATTTCTGAGGTTTGCACCGCTGCTGCAACTAAGTCATCTAACCGAGTTAAATCTGTGGAACTGGCAAATCCCAAACGACCATTACAAATAACCCGTAACGCCACACCTTGAAGGGCTTTTGTAGAAAGCGACTTTAATCGATTATTTTCAAACTCAATTGGCGTGTCTTGGCTCGATAGGTAGTAGACCTCAGCGGCTTGGGCGTGCTGAGTCGCTAGTTTTAAAATCTTCTCCAGCGTCGAATCACTCACAATATTAGGCTTCTCCCGCTTGATACCAATTGACTTTAAACATGACACAAATCGTGTTAGCGAAGCGGCTCTGAAAGAGCTAGGTGTTAGGTGTTGGGTGTTAGGTAGTCGTTGAATTCATCCCTAAAACCTATCCTCACCGATAAGTGTCAAACAACCAAATGGTATTACCCCTGACCATCTTAACGTGAGTCTGACGGAAGAGAATTAACTCAAAGCTAAATACAGCAACGCTTACAGGTCAAATACTCCGACTATGGTTTGCGATCGCAAACCATTCGATTGGCATTAAAGTAAGTGGCAGTTCCGGAGGAAGCGCTAACAGTTTGAGTTCCAGAGGGTGGGTCAGTTTTAATCAAACGCCCCTCGGAGTTATAAAGGCGGCTTCCCAGATGGCTTATTGAACTCATTTGGTTGCAATTGACAGCAATGTCTTCTTCAAACTTCATCGTCTCTCCAGTTTCATGCTCCTTACCACTGCTAAAAATTGTGTATTTGTAAGAAGTTGAGTCAATTTTTTCCTGGCTTTGCAAGTCCAAGTAAACGGTTGCTCGGTTAAAGTGATCAGTTCCCACCGAAATATATCGCTCACATTGAGATAGACCAGGCAATTGCCATAGGATCGAGACAGCAGAAGTCAATAGAGCAGAAATTGTGTGACGTAGCATTTTTTGACATCACGTTAATTATTCACAACTGGCGACCCAAACCAACAGATGCAGCAATTGTGAGACGTAGCATTTTTTGACATCACGTACCAAACCAAATTAACCCACCTATCGTCAGACCGAGGGCAATCAGAGCTACCCAGATAAATTGATTATCTTTGGTGTTTACCTGACTGAGATCGACGGGTTCGAGTTGTTCATTGGGCTTACGGTTGCTCCTAGGAACTTCATTAGTACCGCGCCGGTCTTTGGGGCTACTTTCTGCGATCGCACCTAGGTCGGGAATTTGTGTCATCCATTCGGCAGGGCGTTTTAGCTGAGGAGCTTTCAAAATGTAAAGTAAGCGTTTGCCTTGCTTACTGGTTTCTGGGTCGGGATGACAAGTGAGTTGCTCACAAAGCGCGATCGCTTCTGCTGTTTGCCCAGCCGCCTCATAAGCCATCACTAACCAAATTCGTGCCTCCCCTCCTAATGGAGAGTTTTGATTCATCAGGGCACTTGCGGCTTCCAAGCGTTGCACGGAGGCACGATAATTACCTCCCTCAAATGCGGCTTTTCCTGCCTGGTACTCAATTCGGAATTTTTCCTTAGTTTCTGTACTCACGTTTCAACTGCGTAGACCGAGCTACAAATGCTTTGAACTCTTAAAATTTTATCGAAAGGCGTTATCTTAAATTCAATACCCAGTGTGGTCTACCCTTCATGACCCCAGGCACAGGTTCGAGCTATACGGGGGTTTGGAACCGAATTTTCCGCAACACGTTCTGTTACTTGTATCAGTCCCTTACCTTTTTTTAGGTGAAACCATGCTTAAGACCTCTCTATCTCAACGACTAACTAACCTTCTAACTCCCTTAAGTGTAGGAGTCGCCTTGGTAGCCTCTGCGGGAATGTCAGTAGAAGCTAGACCAGTAGTGATAGTTCAGCCACCGCTTCCTACTACCCATATCATCGGTAGCCCAATTCCCAGTCCTGTGCCGTTGGTTCCTGGCACTACTACCCCTTATTCGCTTGCGCCCTATAACTACAGTAATTACAACACGGTGGTCGTAACACCAAGAAGGCAGGTGATTCAAAATTCCACCTTGATTAATCCGACAATCATTAACTCAAGGATTTCTGATTCGGTGTTGGTTGATCCAGTGATTATTAATTCACAAAGATACCCCATCTATCAGGGGGGGGGTTCGCGTTTCATCTACAGTTCGCCAGGAGTGAGGATTCGGATTGGGCAATAAGCAAAACCTTGTAGAGACATTCCGGCAGAATGTCTCTACGACTTCGTCCTTAGCCCATGAATTCTGATGCCACAATCATTGAGCCAATCCCTTCGTCAGTGAAGATTTCCAGTAACAGCGCGTGGGGAATTCGACCATCGATAATATGGGCAGCCCGGACGCCTTGAGCAAGCGATCGCACGCAACAGGTCACCTTAGGAATCATCCCACCCCCAACAACGCCAGATGAAATCAGGTTTCGTGCTTCTTGAATATCTACCCTAGCAATTAGCGTTGATGGGTCTTTGTAATCCTTCAAAATCCCAGAGGTATCAGTTAGCAAAATCAACTTCTCTGCCCCTAGTGCTGCCGCCAGTTCACCCGCCACGGTATCAGCGTTGATATTGTAGGCTTGACCTGTCTCATCGGCGGCAACACTGGATACCACTGGAATATAGCCACTATTGACCAGAGATTCCAACAGATTGATATCCACACTGTTTACTTCCCCAACAAAACCAATACCCTCTCGACCTTCAGGACGGGCTTTGATTAAATTACCGTCTTTGCCGCAAAGCCCAACCGCCTTACCTCCAGCACGGCTAATTAGAGAAACTAATTCTTTATTTACCCGACCGACCAACACCATCTCCACAACATCCATCGTGGCGGCATCGGTTACCCGCAAACCGTTTTTAAACTGTGGCTCAATGTTCAGCTTCGTCAGCCAGCTATTGATCTCTGGACCACCACCGTGGACAACCACAGGACGCAAACCGACACAGGCTAAAAACACAACATCGCGGATAACTTTGTCTTTCAGGGAGCTGTCTTTCATCGCAGCCCCACCATACTTGACGACAACCGTTCGACCCGCAAATTGTTGGATATAGGGTAGTGCTTCACTTAGCACCCGCACGCGGGTAGCTTCAGCCTTCCTGATGTACTCGCTATCGTTAATCATGGGCAGCAGTTCTAACTGGAAATGAAGTGTCCAAAGCAGTTTAAATCATTTTTTATAGCGCTAAGGGGTAACAGAAGTGTCAATATCAGCAAAAAACTGCTGAGTATTGCTCAAGTGAAAACAGCTATCGTTTCCTAAAGTATTCGGTAGAAGAAGACGCAATCATCGAGGGAACCGTCAGCACTCCGGGCATACTGTGGAACCGTACCGTATTTGATATACCCAAGCGCCAGATATAGCGTTTCTGCTGGGTCACCTTCTCGTGTATCAAGTACTAATAAACTACGCTCTGCCTCGCGAGCTACTGCTTCCACAGCACTCATCAACGCACGCCCCAACCCTTGTCGGCGGGCGCGACGATGAACAAGTAGCTTTTGAACTTCGGCTCGATGTCTGCCATTTGGCTTGTTCACTAAATCGAGTTGTACTGTTCCGACAATGACTTGCTCCTGACGAGTTACCAGCAGAATACGAGACTGTTTCTGTATGGCTACTATTACTTCCTGCCAGTAGCTATGTGCCTCTTCGGTACTTAGAGGCGGTAAAAAGCCAACGGAGGCTCCACTGTCTACCGCATCTTGCAACACGTCGATTAATTCTGGCAATGCCTCAACCGTTTGATTTGCATCCAAACGTGCGATCGCACTCACTTTTACCCCTTTTAGCACTTAGGCTGATCAACTCAAAAGCGCAACCACCCCAAAGATCGTAATCACAATACCAGAAATTCGATGTGGCTTGTCATGACCAGATTAGGCTGATTCTGGCTCGTTCCAAAGAATATCCCAGCGTTTTGTCCAAATTTTGTCCAAAAAAGAGTGATGCTCGTCGTTATACTGTGTTTTGTGCTTTTTGCGATCGCCTTCAATGACTTGCCATAGCGATCGCATCTCATCTCATCTACCTAACCACTCGTTGAGAGTGCGATCGCTGCGCTGCTCCTGGAGTATTGTGAAGATATGGACATAAACCCAAGCGTTAGGTTATCTTAAAGAGAGGTCACGAATAATGCTTGTCAGTATTCGAGCCAAGTAGCTAGTTTCGACAACTAGAAGCCTTACATAGCCGAAAGTTCAATAGAATTTTCGTTTTGTGAGAGCATTCTACTGGCAAACAAAGGCTGAAACTTTCGAGAAGTAAGCTTTTTAAAACTTTAAACTATCACCACAAAGCAAAACAATAAAGGGCAAAAATATGAAGAATAAATTTCTTATTTCAGACAATAAATTTTATGAAAATACTCGAAGATATAAAGAAAAATCTGTTTGTCTATATCTATACAAACGACCATCTTCCCTCTCATGTCCATGTCTTTAAAGGGAGGAAAAATGACACAAATCAAAAGGAAGTCAAAATAAATATTGGCAGCGAAGAAGAACGTCCTTCAGTAGTTGTCGCCCACCCTAATATGAAAAATAAAGATATAATAGATGCCCTAAAATTAGTAGCTTCTAATCAAGAGATGCTGTTAAGAAAATGGGAAGAAATACATGGCGTTCAAGAACTGGGAGATTGATTTAACAGAGGAAAACTTAAAGGAAGAGATTGCCAGAGCAAAGGTAGCTGGAGAAAAGGCTGATGCCACGGAACCTCGCGCTGAATCTGTGCATTATGACAAGTCTGAGGACTTAATTGTCATCAGGTTGAGAAACGGCGCTATTTTCAGTTTTCCCCCAAAGCTGGCGCAAGGATTAAAGGATGCTTCTCCAGAGCAACTTGCTGATATGTGGATACCTCCTTCTGGAAGCAGTGTCCACTGGGAAAGCCTAGATGTTGATTTGAGCATTCCCGAACTTGTAGCAGGTATATTTGGTACAAAATCCTGGATGGCTGAACTAGGTCGCAAGGGAGGACAAGCAACTTCAAGTTCAAAATCCACA
>DATNQT010000120.1:0-4810 GCA_036703885.1 Candidatus Sericytochromatia bacterium | reverse complement strand
ATGGTTGTCCCCGACCAAAAGGCAGATTCTCACGCGTTACTCACCCGTCCGCCACTAATCCCCGAAGGGATTCGTTCGACTTGCATGTGTTAAGCAGACCGCCAGCGTTCATCCTGAGCCAGGATCAAACTCTCCATGTTGCAGATTTGTGGAGAGTGGCTCCGAAAACTTTATTGTTCCGGAATCCTCTATTGTTTAGAATTTTGTCTTGGGGTTGCCCCCAAAACCAAGATTTCTTTTGACGAGGATTGGATGCTTATTTGGCTTTCAAACTATTGCTTTGTCTTGGTTCGGTGTGTCTTGGGTGCTTCCCTTGACACTTCCCTACTGTAACGAATCACAGTAGTCGTTGAGTGGGACAAACCGAACTTAAGAGTTCGGATCGCACTACTTTTGGTCAAAGACCGGGTGAGCATCGAGTTAATTTCTAGCAATCACTTCAATGTCGTCAGTCAGGGCATCCAGTTCAATCAGCTGAGTTTGTTGCTGCTTTTTGGCTTCGATTTGGGCATTAAGTTCAGAGATTTCTAAGTCGATGGCGTCAAGGGTTTGGGAAAATAACATGGTAAATCCTTGTTTAGTTGGGTTTGCAGGTTAAGTAATCTCGTTGTTCGGAGTGAGGCGTAAATCACGCGGCACTGGACAGACGTGCCCAACTGCTGTAAACAAAATGCAGGGGTGTAGGGAAGTGGTAGTTGAAGCGAAACCGACACGGCAAGGGAAAGATACTGTCTCAAGAAGAGATTCAGCTGTTATTTACCAAAGGGCTAACAAATCAACGCGATCGCTGTTTGTTTGCCGTGATGTTGTTTAGCGCGTGCCGCATCAACGAGGCCTGCACCCTGCTGACTGAAGACGTTTACGATGCAGCGGGAAGAGTGCGATCGCATTTAACCATTAGAAAGAAAAACACCAAACGGAAACTCGCCACCCGCACCCTCCCCATCATCTCTGAGTTACGGACAATCCTCGTAGCCTATGAAAAAGAAGCTGGACTAGTGTACTTGTTTCCCGGTCGCCGAGGCGGACATATCACCTCGGATAGCGCAATGAGGATACTGCGAAAAGCTTGTATAAGAGTGGGTATCGAAGGGGCAAGCACGCATTCGTTCAGACGCACCGCCTTAACCCAGATGTCTGACAACAATATCCCCTTGAGAGTCATCGCCGAAGTGTCAGGACACCGCAATTTGTCCCAACTTCAGGCATATTTAGATGTTAGACCGTCTCAAGTGCTTGGTGCTGTCTCTTCCTTGTCCCTGCTATCTCCTGTTCTTTATCATGACGCTGAGGGCGGGGAAATCAGTTTTGACGACTCCACACCAGCTACGCCACAGGAGCGCTCAAAAGACAAAAGGAATTCCCAGTTGTGACTTTCCGCTCGTCGGGATAGTCACGAATAACGACAATCCTGTTCAATCCCCTTCTCAACAGCCCAGAGCCAAGAAAAAGATGTAATCCCGACTGAATCCGAATCTATGCAAGAACATCAAATTAAGATTGATTTCAAACTTGTTGATTTGTCGTCTTTGGAAACCGAAGATGACTTCCTACAAGAAGCTAAAAGATTGCTGCCAGAAGCTCTCGTTCAACTAGGCGAAGCCGTGGGGGAAAAAACCTGGGATGAATTACAAAAAGGACTGAAAGGTTCAGGATTGAAAGTAAACACTTCGCCTAGTGAGAAGCGTAAGTTTGTCAAAGAAACTGGGAAGAATTACCGAAGAGAAGCAAGCGCTAGAGATAGAAAAGAACTTGAGGATTATATTGTGCAACAGCTTCGCAGTTATAAAGAGCAATGTTGACGCCACCTCAATCCAGCCACTACGCATCTCTACCCAGGAGCGTCAAGAAATCTTCGTTAGATGAGGTAGGTTCAACTACCGATGAAATAGACCTAGGAAAACCCAACTCTTTAGGCTGAGGCACCTTTGAGCTAACTTAACCACGCTCTTGTCAAGTCCTTCCGGAAGCTTTAATCCAACGCGAGTTCACAGAGAACTAGCTAATTCGCCTACTCCTTTTGAGTAGCATTTTGCTAGACATAAAATGACAATTCCTTCCCGCCACTCAAAACGCTTTTCCGTATCTCTTTCCCTGAATTTTACCTTCTCTGGCGTTTTTGGTAAACTGAAAAAGTCCGACTCACAAAAAGCATGATTTTTTGCCGTTCTAAATATCCGCTTCGGGAGTATCAAAAATCTTGGATAGAAGAGATTTTTGCCTCTTGGCTCCGGGGGAATAAGTCCGTTTTAGCCCAATTACCAACCGGGGCAGGAAAAACTGTATGTTTTGCTCATATCAGTGATGAGTTTTTGAGACAAGAGGGAACGGTCTTAGTTATTGCTCATCGAAGTGAGTTAATTGAGCAAGCTGTTGCTAAGCTTGAGGCTGTAACAGGGTGGTCGGTAGGAGTTATTAAGTATGGAGTAAAGCCTTACCCAGAAAGAAGAATACAAGTAGCTAGCGTTCAAACTTTGGCGCGAAAAGAATTGCTGCCCGATTTGAAAACCAAGCTCCTCATATTTGATGAAGCTCATCATGCAACAAGTTACTCTTATCGAAAGATAAGAGAGTTTTATCCGGAGGCTTGTGTTTTAGGGGTAACGGCTACTCCCATAAGGATTGATGGTCAAAGTTTAAAAGACATATTTAATGACTTAGTTGTGGGAGTTCCTACCTCTAAGTTGATTCAGAAAGGATATTTATCAGGATTTAGGCTCTTTGCTACAGAGCGAACAATTAACACAACAGGAGTGTCAGCCAACAAAGACTTTATTTCTACCGAACTGGCTCTAGCTATCAATTCTCAAATAAGTCCTAGTGATATTTATACAATTTGGAATAAATATGCTAAAAGCAGGAAAACTGTAGTTTTTGCGGCTAGTGTAGGACACAGCAAAAATTTAGCACAGGAATTCAAGAAGCGAGGAATTTTGGCAGAACATTTAGATGGCGATACTTCTGCTCCTCAACGCTTTGACATCTTAAAACAATTTGAAGAAGGCACAATCCAAGTTCTCTGTAATTATCAAATTCTCACAGAAGGATATGATTGCTCAAGTATTGAAGCTGTCCTGTGTGTGCGTCCTACTAAAAGTTTAGTCCTTTGGCATCAAATGATTGGTAGAGGTTTAAGACCCAACCTAGATAGAGGCAATACAATCCTCATTGACTTAACAGAAAATTGGCAACGACATGGACTCCCTGATGAGCCAGTTGAGTGGGAACTAACCTGTCAACCTGTCCCAAAAACTCTCGGAAATAGAGGACTAGTAAAATGTTGCCATTGTACTCATGTTTTCGTCCCTTTATCTAACGAACTTATAAGTCAGGAAGCCTCCGTAGATGAGCTGGGTAAACTTGTCTTTCATTACCAAGCCAGATGCCCTAATTGTGGAAAAAATATTGAATTTGAGAAAAAAGAATCTTTTTCTTATTTACCGAGAGTGCCAATTAAGAAAGGAGTTCATCCAGAAATTAAAGAAATTGACTTAACCGTTTCGAGCGAACGAATCAATTCAGTCATTCAACTAATAGATAAAGAACGACTTAATGGTCAACCTTCCAAGATTTATAAAGCGATATTTATGGGCTTTATAGAAACGATACAGGACTTTACTTTGGGAGATTGGAGAGAGATTGTAATTTTATCTCAAGCTCAAGAAGAAATTCCGACAAAAAAAGCTTGGGAACTCTATCAGGAAGCCTATCAGAGATATAAAAATCGGGTGGCGGCTTTATCTTATATTGAAGCGAGGAAAAAGAAAAATCTCCAAGACTCTATAGCAAAAGAAAGTCTGGCGGTTTCAGATAAAACTAGAAATAAAATACTGTCTAACTTAGAAGTTGCTTCCCTGAATCAATCGACAGAAACCAATGGAAAAGAATTAAAAGACTGTTCAACTAATCCTCTACTAACCCCTCAACTAGGAAAGCCAGAAATTTCGCATAAGTATAGATTACAATGGAGGAAATCAATCAACTTAATTTCTCAGTACTCTCCTCAAGCGGCTAAGTTTTTATCAGAAAGTTCTGGACTTTTTAATGTTGAAAATACTCGATTTACAATTATTGTTACTGTAGAGGTTTTGGAGGAAGGTCTTAAATTGTTTAGGTCAGAGATTAAACAACCTGTTCTCAATGAGTGTTTTTCTAAGGGATTTGGAAAACCTGTTAAAGTGATGTTCCGTCTGCCTGTAACACTGATGAACCCTCACCATTAGTACCTATCCAGGTGTAGACCTAAACACTGTATCTTCGCAGGGATAACCCTGCAAGAAAAAGCCCTAAGTGGCGTTTGTGTAGCGACCGTCCAAAAAACAACTCTAACGAAAATACCTCGGCATTTTTGTCTATTTATGGGCAAGTTTAAGAGACTTTATAGGGTAGAGATCTGATAAAACTGTACCCAACTTAGAAGTGTCCATTAATCATTTATGGACAAGTTAACCAGGCAGGGTAAGGGTTTGGGGCTTAACGTTGTTTTTGGGACGCTTACTACACAAACGCCCATTACTTGTATAAAACAGCGTCCTTCAAAGTTAAGACGCGATCGCTTACGGCATTCATATCCTCTGGCGACACCCCATGCACAGCCAGTGCCTCATTTAGGTGCTTCACAATCGCATCGAAGTGTTCTGGCTGGAGATTCAAACCGGTGTGGGCTTTTTCCATCTAGACCTCCGCAAGGGTACTGCCACCATAGCCGTCAGGCTTGGTGGTACGGGGAATTGCGGTCAGGATGTTGCGGGACTTTTGGCAAAGATTTGATATAGTCCCGTAACACCTCTGAAATCGACAACTGCTGGGA
>DATNQT010000119.1:0-2388 GCA_036703885.1 Candidatus Sericytochromatia bacterium | reverse complement strand
TCTGGTGCAGGGATTCGCTCCCCACGTTCCAACATGGATACATAACGCTGCGACACCCCTAGCCAGCCAGCCAATTGTGCTTGAGTCCAACCTTTGGCTGTTCTTGCTTCTTTTATCTCATTGCTTGTCAGTTTAGGTTTGGGAGCTTCTTTCGTGCGGGGCTGAATCTGTTTGAGTTCAGCTTTGGTTGCCAGGAGTTGGGGGATAGGTGCTGGCGGATGGATGGTAATTTTGGCTGCCAACAGCGTGTCAAAGTATCCTGGTTTTTTTCGACACTTGCTACCGGGTCTCAGCCATTCTGGGTAGGTTTCTTGGTCAAACTCGATTTGAAACGCTCGCTGGAGTTTCAACAGCACTTCCAGGGTGTGATTCCAGCTATTCATCAGCGTGTAAGTTTTTCTACGGTTAGACCGGGCTATATCAATTACCGTTTGGGATAGGAGCGCTTTTAGAAGGGTCTCCACTTTGTAAGTGCCACTGGTGTGAAATCGGCTTTCCATCGTCAGATGAAGTGCTAAGCGTAAAGCCAGTTCATCATGGTAGGCATCGATTTTGAGAATCTCCTGAGCTAAATAGCCAAACTGATACAAGGCTTCTTTGGCGAAGTAACCTGCTTTGTTTAAGAAGGCATGAGTCCAGAGCCCAGGTTGGACTGTGATGTAGACTTCATCAGGCTGCTCTATTTTGCCCTCCAGATTCTGCTGACCTGTTAACTGAATTTGAATATTCCACATTCGCGAGGTGTCAACGCTGGCTCTAATTCCACCTTTTTTGTGTTTGCCTTCAACCCATGTGGCTTTGATTGCTAGGCAACCTAGAGCATATGCAGTTTTAGCTAGTTCATTCAGTTTTTTAGACGCGGGCAAGTCTGTGCGTTTGTCCCAGCCCATTTCCTTGATGTAAGTCACTGCCTTCGAGAGTGAATAAGCTTTCCCACGGCTCTTCTTGTCTCATAATATGAGCGGCAAAAATCAGGTGTAACTTGGCAGCGGTCAGCCCAAACTTGTCAATAATTTGCATGGCCTCGTCTAAAGGCAGCAGCGTGATGTCGCCGGGGTTGGCGATGTAGTGCTCGATGATGTTGTTGGGGTTGCCCTTGGCTCGGTGTTGGAAGTAGCCGACACCTGAAGGGTATTGCTGCCACAAGTCTGTTCTCAGTTGTGCGTGGAGGCTGGATACCATAGGAGGGGGTGTCGCGACAGGGGCGATCGGTTTACTCTGGTACAGACGAGGTTCTGTAATGGGTTTGTCTGGGGTATCTCTAACTTCAGCCAGACTTTCTGAGCTGGTCCTGTCACTCATAGTTTTAGTCAATAGTTAGAACCTAGTATTTTACTCACTGAATTTTTAATAAATCCGAGAATTTTAAGTTGGCATAAGATCGTCAAGTTGCAATTGTAAATTGGGGAATAGGTAAGAAAAAATCGGCTCTCCCAAGCGATATTGTTGCTGCTGGTAAACTCCATCAACCAACTGGCAGACGGTGAAAGTAGGTTGCTTGGGATTGCCGATAAATTGCAAACCCCCCAAGCCTCGAAAGTCCACAATCCAATATTCTGCAATCTTCAAAAAAGCGTATTCTTCCACTTTTCTTGCATAATCATCTTGCCAATTAGTGCTGACCACTTCGGCCACAAGCTTAATTGTACTATCTTTACAAATCACTGGTTCTTTTTGCCAAAGGGGTTCACTACCAAGTTCTGCTTTATCTAAAACAACTACATCAGGACGCAGTGCTGTGGCCTCAGCGTATAGGGGTTTTATTAAACAAGTTTTGGGAATCAACCAATTGAAATTACCACGAAAAATTTCTACGTAAATTCTACCAGCAATACTACCTGCAACCGCTTCGTGAGGACCAGTAGGTTCCATGTCTCTGAGTTCTCCATCAATGAGTTCATATCGTGTATTATCTCCATATTTGGCGATAAACTCCTCAAAGCTAAGTAGTTTGGATGGGGTGTATGTCATAGGTTATTTTTTAATGGGAGGTAGCTTAATTAGAAGTTTTGTGGGGTAGGGAGTAGCGCTCTGTTAAGTTTATTATACTCGTTCGATTGCATGACCGCCTTCGAGCTTTTGACACTCCCCGCTCTAAAGAGACGGGGATTCTTCATTCATAGACCCAACTTGCCCTGACAAGATTGCTCCAATCAGAGTAGAGGTCGGATCTCCTGAAGCGTTCGGGTTTAAGACCCAAGTTCCGGTATGCCCTACCGTACTCAAGGCTAATTTCAGGATGTTGAGCGCAGCATTCCAGTCTCTATCCAAGACAAACCCACACCCGCAAGCGTGAGTTCTCATTGATAGAGATTTCTTCACTACCGCACCACAGTTAGAGCATGCACCAGAGGTATAGGCAGGGTTTACCGCGACGGTTATTCTGCC
>DATNQT010000118.1:0-7562 GCA_036703885.1 Candidatus Sericytochromatia bacterium | reverse complement strand
GACGCTCTCCGGAGAGCGCTAGCAATGATTGCTGTCCCAGCAAAGGCAGTTTAATACCCGCTGCTTCACCAGAGTCTAACTGTTTTGGATTAGTGGTAAAAATCTCCTGAATCGCCTGAGGGTTGCTAATTAATACAAGAGTTTCACTTCCTAGACCAACCGGGACGGTGAAAATCTCACCATAACGTTGAGAATAGGTTTCGAGAAATGCCAAGGGTTTAGTAATCCACTGGATTTTCTCTAGCAATGATAGAGTCTGGGGACCATCAGGCAGTTTAAGTGCAGGCATTTCTGTTTACATCCCAATTATTAGTGACCCAGTTTGTTAGGCATATTATCTGACAGGTTGTAAATAGTTGGTATAAATAAACCCAGGTTGTTAAGAATTGGGAATTGGACGAACTATTCTTTATGCTCCATTCCCCATTGCTAGCTGGAAAATAGGGAGTAGGCAGTAGGGAAGAGAATTTTCATTCCTTAATTGTGAGCGACAGCTCATGCTGCCTAATCAGAAACTTTGGCTATTCCTTTGCCCCAGCTGCCTTGAGCAGTTGCACAACTTTGGGATAACCATTGAATTCTGCAAGCATCAAAGCCGTATAACCACCGCGATTTCTGATATTGACATCCACACCAGCATCCAGCAAAGCTTGCACGGCATCGGTATAACCCCGATGAGCTGACCACATCAAAGCTGTTGCCCCATTACTATCCAGGATATTCACTGCTGCACCAGCCTCTAATAGGTGTCGCAGCACCTCAGTATCGCCCCGGTCAGCTGCCTTCATTAAAAGTGTTTTCCCGTCAGCCGTAGTTGTATTAGCATCCGCGCCAGCATTAAGTAAAACCTTAACCGTTTGGGCGTGACCTTCAGCGGCAGCTAGGGTTAGAGGAGTTTCACCCAAGTTTTTCGCATTGAAGTCAGCCCCTCGTTGCAGCATTGCCTCGACAATTTGTGTATGACCATGCAATGCTGCCAGCATCAACGCCGTGTCCCCTAAGTGATTTCTAGCGTGGACGTTAGCCCCCCGTTGGAGAAGGGCTTTTGCAACTTCTACATGACCTTCCACAGCCGCTAAATGCAAAGCTGTCTCCTGGTCTTTGTCCGTGGCATTGGTATCAGCACCAGCCTCTAGTAAAGCCGTGACAACATCAGTAAAACCCGCCGCCGCCGCTGCCATCAGCGCCGTGCCTCCGTCTTCATCTTGAGCATTGGCATCGGCGGCAACGGCTAATAACTGCTCAACCACTGACAAATACCCAAGTTCAGCTGCCTGCATGAGAGCCGTTCTACCGTCTGGGTTGGCAGCGTCTGCACTCACTCCTTGCTCTAACAAAACTTGTACGGTTTCGACGCGACCTTCACTAGCTGCTAAGGCTAAGGCATCCGGAGAGGGGTCTGCACCAGCTTCTAACAAGGCTTTGACGACATCGCTGCGACCGTTTTGGATTGCCAGGTTTAAGGCAGTATCTTCATCGTTGTCTTTGATATTGACCTCGGCATCTGCACCTAGCAAGATTTGTACAACCTTGAGATGACCTTTGTGCGCCGCCACCATGAGGGCTGTGCTGCCATCATCATTTTTGGCGTTAACATCTGCATCAGCCTTAACCAGAGTTTGCACAACGTCAACGCGCCCTGTAGCAGCAGCTAACATCAATGCCGTTAAACCATATACTTTTCTGGGTAAGTTGGGATTTGCACCAGTGTTAAGGAGCGATCGCACAATCTCGGTGTATCCTTGCTGGGCAGCAAACATCAAAGCCGTAGTGCCATTGTGATCTATAGCATCGACATTAGCTCTCTGTTTCAGGAGAGCTTCTAGTTGAGTAATGTCGCCCTTCTGGGCAGCTTTTAGCAGTAATACATCTGTATTGGAGGTCATCTCTCAAGTCTCGTCAGGAGCGCATTGCCAACTTATCGCCAAATTAGAACTTTGAGAAGTAGTTCCAAGGAGGGATGCCGTTTTTGCTACCCAGACTTCAGAGAAAACAATGGCTATGCTAAGTTAAGTTTTATCAAGAACCTTAAACCTCTCTCGGGACTATTATGAGCCTCCAAATCCCAGATTCGGTAAAAGTCTGGTCTCAATTCATTCACCCCTCTTTAATGTGGGTACTGCTGGCAATATCCATTTATGCCCTATATCTAGGCATTCAGGTTCAGCGCACCCGCTACGCCGACGCAGACGTTAAGAAAGAACTGATCAAGGGTCGGTATAACGTCAAGCACTACCAAATCGGTTCATTGCTTTTGGCACTGATGGTGGTTGGCACACTAATTGGGATGGGCGTTACCTACATTAACAATGGCAAACTCTTTGTTGGGCCTCACCTGCTAGCTGGGTTGGGCATGACAGGACTGATTGCGACTTCTGCGGCTCTTTCTCCATTTATGCAGAAAGGGCAAAACTGGGCACGCTTCACTCACATTGCTCTGAATGTCGTGCTTTTGGGATTATTCGGCTGGCAAGCAATAACGGGCGTAGAAATCGTGCAGCGAATCATCAGCAAAATGTAACCTTCTTGACAGTTGTCAGTTGTTCCTTGGTCTTTATGTCTAACAGATGGTTGGTTAACAGGCTAAAAACTCAAAGGTTTACCTTCTAACCTTCAACTTCTTCCAAACCAATGACCGATGACTAAGGACTACTGACGACTTAACGCTTCTTCAATTTTTTAGGCATGGCTATGCCAAGACTGGCGTGAAAGTCTTCCTGAACTTTGTGGGTTAAGCGACGGGAAACTTGTCGAACGACTTGGGACAAAATGCGATCGCCGGTGCTTTGAATTAAAGACTGGGGCAATCTATGGATAAACTTAGGGAACCGTAGGGCAACCTTCAGGTCAAGATCCCACTCAACAAGGGTGATTGTCTTTGGCAGCTTGACATTTTCATGCTCATCTGGCTGAAAATACTCGCTTGCTGGTACTTCCACAAACGATTGAGTGGCGTGAAAGTCAACGTCGTAGCCTGGAGCAACGTAATTGGGTACGGGAATCGTCCGAATTCGATAGAGTCCATTGTCTGATGGTAGGAGTTCTAAACCGACTTTCGGCTCTACCTCATAGCCAAACGCCCCAAAACGCCCAATCAGCAAAGCGTAAGCATTCGACCCAATCGGTTCCACCTTCATCGGGTGGGCACAACGGCAAAACCAATCTTGATGAGCATCCAGATAGGCAGTTACTTGCGACACTTCAGCATACATCTCCATAGAGTCGTGAAAATGACTGTTGAACAGAGTCGGCTCGGAGCTAGAGTAAGGTACTTGTGTCACTAAAGTGTCAGAGTCTGTAAACATTGACTGGGCATTCAAATGCGCGTGCTCTACTTCAATTCCTTGATTGTTAACATATTGCGAATGCATGATTGGTTCCCTTGTATCGGTTGCTTTTACCTAGGCTAGGTTAGTTATTCCCACTTGAGGTACAAATTCTCACCTTACTCCAGGACTCTTTACGGTAAAGACGAGTACATATATAGAAAGTTCATACAATTGAGGTGTTAGAGTTTACTGCCCCAAGAGAGATTTATTGCTCACTTGAGCATAGCTCCTGAGTCTTAGAAACAACCATGTAGGTTTTACGGAGATAAGGATGAAAGCATTTGTTGCTGGAGCCACAGGCGAGACAGGACGCCGAATTGTCGTGGAGTTGGTTAAACGCAATATTCCCGTCCGGGCTTTGGTACGAAACTTGGAAAAAGCCAAAGAAATTCTGCCAGCCGAGGCGGAATTAGTGGTAGGGGACGTGTTGAAACTAGAGAGCCTTAATGCTGCTATTGGGGATAGCACAGTAATTTTGAGCGCCACGGGGGCAAGCCCTAGCCTCGATCCCACTGGACCCTACAAAGTAGACTATGAAGGCACCAAAAATTTGGTAGATGTCGCCAAGACAAAGGGAATCGAACATTTTGTCATGGTGTCTTCTCTGTGTGTTTCCCAGTTTTTCCATCCACTCAACCTGTTTTGGTTGATTCTGGTGTGGAAGAAGCAAGCGGAGGAGTACCTTCAAAAAAGCGGTTTGACGTATACCATTGTGCGACCGGGGGGTCTTAAAAATGAAGATAACCCAGACCCCGTGGTGATGACATCGGCAGATACGCTGTTTGATGGTAGTATTGCTCGGACAAAGGTGGCACAAGTTTGTGTCGAGGCGCTGTCGGAACCGGATTCTCGCAATAAAATTGTAGAAGTGGTTGCCAATCCAGAGGCGTCCGATCAAAGCTGGAATCAGTTATTTGGGAACGTTGTCTGATTGGTAAAGACGCCTTTTATAGAGCTGTTGCCTCGCAGGAGGCAAACGTTAAGGCTCACCCGATTTCTACAAGCTGCGTGAGGATTATTAAATTTGGTACGTCCATCACTGCTGCCCAAGTCTATAAGCTTAAACCTAGAAGAGATTTTCCGGAAGACCGCCGTGAAGAATCTATTCGCTAGCATTGGTGCTTTGGCGTTGACAGTCGTCCTGTTAAAGCTGTATTCAGGAAATTGGGTAGAGCGATCGCCTTTTAATTATTCAACAAGTGTGTACGAGACTCCGCCTCTTGTAATGAAGGGGGGCGACCCTTACATCCGTGCCCTGATGCGAACGATTACAGCAAGTGAAGCCAATGACTCTCGCCCCTATTCAATTCTCTATGGTGGCGAACACGTCTGGGATTTAAGCCGTCATCCCGACCGCTGCGTCCCAATTGTAGCTGGACCCAATATTGGCGACTGTACCACGGCAGCAGGGCGGTATCAGTTCATCACCACAACCTGGGAGAAGATGGCGAAGCGCTATCACCCAGGTCCTTCAGGGTTTTTATTTTGGCAGTCCTACAGCTTTGAGCCAGAATATCAGGACGCCGTGGTTTACGCTTGGCTGAGTGACAAGCAAGCTTGGAGCGTCGATATTTCTAAGCAACTGCGCCGAGGGAGGTTAAATAGTGTATTGCAGGAGCTTTCTGGCACCTGGACAAGTCTGGGTTATGGCATCGAGGATAATTCAATGACAGGGTACTTGCCAGAAGTTTATCAGCGGATGCTCAAGGAAGAACTACAAAGAGCATCATGAAGGTGTTAGGTGTTAGGTGGTAGTGAATCCTCTTGTAACTAAAACTGAGCAAAGGGATTAAGAATTGACAAATATGCCATCTCTTAATCCCTTTGCCCGTGAACCGATTTAGAACCGATTTGAAACCCCCGCTCTGTCCTACTAACCCTCCAAAGCTGTCAGCAAGTTATTAACTAGAGGATGGTCAACTAACGCTTTAAATGCGTCAGTACCAGATGCTTTCAAAGCATTTACCAACCGTGCTTTTAGGGGAGGATTACTCTCAATATCTTTGACTGCCTCTATTACAGCTGTTAGTTTTTGGACTGGAGTACTTGTGGGATAATTTTGCTCCAGCTGTTGTAGAATTTGCCGAATTTCAGCTGCCACGTCAGCTACACTTCGTTCGGAGGAAACATTCTGTATGTCAGCCTCGATGCGAGTGTTCGGAACCATCTCGGCTTCAGTACTTGATTCCGAATTAACTGTCTCTAGAGCTGTTCGGAACAGCTTGGTGAATTCCCCTGATGAAAAATTTCTATTGCTAGGACAGCGCTCCTGTTGATGATGCCGCAGATAAACATAGTCGCAAATCACATCCTCAAGATTTGTCTCTCTGTCAATCTGCCAGTTTTCCAGACAGCTTCCAGTCAATATGGCTTGTCTGAAGTTAGTATTTAGAGCTTGGATACCTTCTAGGTTTGCCCCGTTGAGGTTTGCCATCCTGAGGTCAGCCTCTGTAAGATTTGCCCCACCTAGATAGGTCATCTTGAGGTTTGCCTCCCTGAGGTTTGCCCCGTTAAGGTGTGCCATTCTAAGATTTGCAAAACTGAGGTATGCCCCAGTAATGTCGGCTTCGGCGAGATTTGCCTCACTGAGGTTCGCCATTCTGAGATTTGCCATCCTGAGGTCTGCTCTGGTAACGTTGGCTCCCGCCAGGTTTGCCTCACTGAGGTTCGCCATTCTGAGATTTACCTCAGTGAGGTTTGCCCCAATCAGGTTTGCCCCATTCAGGTTTGCCCTGCCCAGATCTGCTCGAGTGATGCTCATCCCACTGAGGTTTGCCCCAGTCAGATCTGCCAGTATTTCATAATTGTTATGATTTTGCCGCCACTCATTCCAAACATCCACACCTTGTCTGAGTAGCGCGAGATGTTCTTCGTTAGCCATTGAACAAAAGCCTCACAGTTTCACCATTTTGTCGCAGCTTAACCTAGGGTTTGATAAATCTACAACAAGGACGATAATTCGTGACGTATTCTAGGCGATCGCCAACGCTTGTTCCAGGCGAACGAATCGTGCATTTGAGAATGTTGGTAGTCTGAGCAGGTGTTAGTGATGTATATGCTTTTAAGTTTTGTATACTGACTTTAATATTATTCGCGCTTTAACATGACTGCCCAGACCCCCTCGATTCAATTCTTTGAAGGGATTTCAGAAGAACTAAGTAATGTCAGCTTACGACGCAATCGGAATTCCGGAGTTCGTTCTGTATTAATGACGTTCAACTCTCTAAAAGCGTTAGAAAAATTCAACAGCTTTACAAAACGGTCGTCAAATTCCATGCTTTTAACGGACGAAGAGGGTGCTATCAGTGTTGAGCCTTCTTCAGTACAAATTCGGTTCGGGGGAGCAGAAGGCGATGAACTCCAACGAGTGGAGTGTCAATTTGAGATCGAACAGGAAGACCACTGGGAACGCTTCATGCGCTTTATGAATCGCTACGCACAAGTGAATGATATGACTTATAGCGAAACAGAAAAATCTAAAGGTAGAGGCGGGAACTAACGATGAAAGTAGCAATTACTGGCGCAACAGGGTTTGTCGGTAGCCGCCTCGTACAGAAACTCCAGAAACAGGGACATCAGCCGTTGATTCTAACCCGGAATCGGGAAGCCGCGTTAAAAGCCTTTCCGACTATGGAAGTGGTTACCTATACCCCAACTGAATCTGGTTCTTGGCAAGACGCGATCGCAGGGTGTGATGCACTCGTGCATCTAGCAGGAGAACCGATCGCACAAAATCGCTGGACACCAAAGCAAAAGGAGGAGATTCTCAATAGCCGTAAGCTGAGTACGCAAAAAATTGTAGAAGCCATATCCAAAGCTAATCCTAAGCCAACTGTGTTAGTCAATGCTTCGGCGATCGGCTACTACGGTACTAGCGAAACGGCTACCTTTGATGAAACCAGTCCCAGTGGTAATGATTTTCTCGCCGAAGTTTGTCAAGCATGGGAAGCCGAAGCCCAGAAAGTCAAAGAGGCTGGCGTTCGGTTGGTAATCCTACGGTTGGGAATTGTCTTGGGAGATGGGGGCGCACTGGCGAAAATGATACCTCCATTTCAACTATTTGCTGGAGGACCTATCGGTACGGGTCGCCAATGGTTCTCCTGGATTCACCGGGACGACCTTGTAAACTTAATCCTGGAAGCCCTTACTCGCTCCGACCTTGAGGGTGTCCTCAATGCCACCGCACCCAACCCCGTTCGGATGTCGGAACTTTGTCAAACACTTGGGGAAACG
>DATNQT010000117.1:0-3425 GCA_036703885.1 Candidatus Sericytochromatia bacterium | reverse complement strand
TAGAGACCAAGCCCAAGTGATTAAGGTGCTTGAGAAAAAAACACTCATTGCCAGCAACAAGACTAGATCGCTGCTGGTGTAATGTTGCTTTTGGAGGGGGGAGTCGTGGGAGTGTCTTTCCCTCAAGGTGTTGAACAGATTTCCTAATCCTAAGATCGCAGTGGCTACCCAGAAGCGATTGAATATTGTCGCAACTGGACCGAGTTCCCGTTCGCTCAATCTGATGAAGATGGCGGCAAAGGATAAGGCAAGGATTGCCAGAAATAACGAAGTTAGTCCGATACTCCCTTGGAGTTCTTGCGCGATCGCACCTGGTGTCTGCTCTATCTGTGGCTGTGATGGTTTCAGTTCAATTGTCATCTTCACTCCTCAAAGTAGTACCTGCGCCACGCAAAGTGTGGCGCAAGCGTGGAGCCTTACTCTTGCATTTTTGCATAGAGGAGTCGGACAAATAAGCGGACATCATCATTTTTTAAGGTTGAATAAGATGTCATGGTTATTGAGCCAAAGTTTAGATTTGAGCAACGTTAAGGTTAGCAACCAACCCATAGGTTGATATGTACTCTTCTAACTCTGCTAAATCAACACTGCCATTTTTATCGGAATCAAGAGTATTAAAAAGATAATCAGTGATGTAGCTTCTGACTTCTTCAGAGCTACGTTCGCCTGTTGTCATATCTTCGATTAGCCCTAACAGCTCCATAATCTCAGTTCGATCGAGCGTCTTAGTTCCATCCGTATCCAATTGCAGGAAAAGCTTTTTGATATCTTCTGTTGCCACTCTCGAAGAACGCAGTGTTTCTCTCAGTATGTCATTGCCAAATGAATTCATGAACAATATCTGTTCGATGAGTGGTATGCAGAAGAACCCCAGCGCTGCCCAAAAAATTGCATATCTTACGGCTTCGGGATTTGCAGTTGCACTAACTCCGATGAAAAGAGCCGCCCAAAGGAAAAAGTTGGGATTCACAAGCAGGATATAAGCATCCCGAGCTTCTGCCTTACTTAGCTTGCCTTTTGTAAATACTGAGGTTAATGTAGCTACTAGGCGCATCGAGACAAACACTAAAGTTGCAATTGCTAGTTGTTGCAGACAGGCTAGGGAGCGGTTCGGATCGGTTGAAGAAAATAGATCCGAAATGAAGGTTGATGGAGTAAACTGAAACCCTGTTGCCAAGGCCATGAATGCAACAGCAAGCACTCCGATGAATTTCCAGTTTTTACTGTGGTGGTTTGATTCAACCGGGGATTTGTCGCGCCAAAACTGGGCGATCGCACCCGGTATTGCCAGACCTACAATTAGAATGACGCCGAAAAAGATCAGGCTGTCAACGTTAATGGGTAAATTGGCAACCTTCAATGTAGCCAGAAGCGCCAGTGGAGCAACGATTGATAGCGTTCTTGACAAAAGAGCCGACGGATAAAGATTACCGCCCCAAAGCACGGATAAAACTGGGGAAGTAAGGGCTGGGGGAACCATCCAAAACAGCACCCACAAAACTTTGTACAAATCGGCTTCAGTCTGATACAAAAATCCAGAAAATATTAAAAATAGCCCAACTGCCCATCGCACTGCCATCCACCCGTAAACTAGATACTTCACAGTAGAGGTTACTTTGCGTTTACTCGCTGCAAAGTCAATGTCTAGGTAGGTATAAAACGTTGAGGCGGCAAGACACGCAACGATTATTGCTCGAAATAGGACTGAGGGAATCCCTGCTTCTGAGGTGCTGATTGCCCTTACCAAGCTTCCCAGCAAGAAGGCTGCGGCATAGATCAAAATCGCCCACATAATTGAAAGATCGTTGATCTCTTTCCGCACAGAAGCGGCACCACCAGATTCCTTGTCGCGAAACTTGACGAGATCCACACCGCTGAGAGCTTTACCGTTGGGAAGTTTCAGGTGTTTATAAGCTGTCGGCGGCAGACCGCTTAAATAAAGTGCTAGAGGCTCCAATACATATTGGTGGCACACTACTAGAACTGTTTCACCGCGTTCCAAGTGCGGTACAACCTTGTCCTCGTAGAAACGGGCAGCGCGAGAGTAAACTTGGGCAATTTTTTCGCCAGCCGGAGGTGCTTCGTTATGTGAATGCAACATTTCCTCGAACCCTTCGTAGCCCAGTGCTAGACGCAGCAAATTTAGGTTGCGACCCGCAAAAATGCCAAAGGATTTCTCGCTAATTCTATGGTCTATCTCAACGGGGGTATTTGGCGACTTTAGTGCTTGACTTTCAGCAAGGGCGATTTCACAGGTTTGCCGTGCGCGTCTCATGTGGGAGACATATACTGCGTCAAACTTTGTACCTTTTTTCTTCAGGTCAACACCTGCACGGCGCGCCTGCAATCGGCCAAAGGATGTGAGGTCAACATCCAGAACTCCTGCAAAAATGTTGCGTTCGTTACTGGTACTTTCACCGTGCCGAATAAAGTAGACACGTCCTAGGTCTTCTGCATTGAATTCTTTTAATGAAGCTGCAGAAGTTGTTGTGGCTGCATCGTGGAATTTATTTGTAACTTCGATCGATCCATTTTCGGTACTTTGTACCTGGTCATCTAAGTTTCTAGTGTTCATTCTTTACTTTTACTACGCCTTAAACAGGATTTAGATTCTTTTCCACGATTGAAGTTTCAGACTTTTAAGTCAGACGACTTAACGACCAAAGCACTCTGCTACGAAAGCAATGTCTTTGACCGTGCAGAGTATAGTCTGAGCCAAACTCCTCGGAGTGTAGTAACACTCACTAATTGATCGGGAGCGATCGCACCATAGACAACATGAAGACTACCCAAATCTTTAACGGATCGGGGGCAAAATTTTAGATGAGTAAAGCCCAGCTCGCTCTCCCCCCTCGCAAACCAACAGATTCTTTAGATGGGCAGCAGCTTAACGTCTATCTAGCTTAGGACATAGATCGGGCATCAAACTAATAAGTTTTGTACAAAACCCGCCCTGTAATTCGAGAACTATCACTTTTGCACCTGGATGACAGCCAAAAAGATTGTGCTAGAATCCTCAATACATAGTCGTAGGTTGGGCACAGGCCGAGAAGAGCAATCTTCTTGCAGTCTAGGGGAGGTTGTAGGTCAGCCACCATTTGGGTCTTCCCAGTTGAAAGCCATCCTGCAACGGCAGCCTAGAATCTGCAACCGCTTTTCCAGTGCGGCAGAGCGGTTGGGAGTGTCACGCTAGAATAAGCAGTACGAGTAGGGACTTAGGCTCAGCCCTGTCCCTACGAGAACAAAAACGCTCGTTGTGCGAGCGTGACCTCGAAACGGGCACTTAGCAGCAGGTGATGGGAATAAATCATGTTTGAACGCTTCACAGAAAAAGCAATAAAAGTAATCATGTTGGCCCAGGAAGAAGCTCGCCGCCTGGGTCACAACTTCGTAGGGACAGAACAGATCCTCCTGGGTCTGATCGG
>DATNQT010000116.1:0-13272 GCA_036703885.1 Candidatus Sericytochromatia bacterium | reverse complement strand
CCTCGCCGAACTCCTACGACCTAACACCAAGACACAGGGGTAGAGCGATCGCCCTTTTGGGTAAGCTTGGTTAAGGTGGCGATCGCACCTCCAAAATGTCTTCTGGGAGCGGTGCAAAGGCGAGTTGGTAAAAGCTATCATCAATAGAATATTCTACTGACGCATAATGCCGTTTTTGCCAACCCCGCTAATTTTATCAAGTTCAGATGACCTGAGAACTGGCGTTTCATATTTTTTGTCAAAATATTTGTAATTAAAGCGCCTTAGTGTCAGCCATGACTATCTGGGAAAAGCGTTTCCCTAATGGTGCTACAACCTCAGACAGTTAAGGAAGGGGCTGTTTTCACGCTCGACCTAGCCATCTAAATGTGTCAGGTGACTCGGCTGTTGCCCCAATGCGATCTTCTCAAATGCCATATAAGCAACGGCTTTTGGGAATACTTTGTGTTTTGTAAGGAGATATTCTCACCCGCTATGACTCAATCCTCAAAACTATCACGCGCCGTCGCCTTACGTAGCGATGTTTCACCCTTTGGCAGATCGCTGATTCAGTCGGGTTATGTTGACACTGACCAGATGCAGCAGGCGCTAGTAGAAACCCGCAAGTCAGGAAGACCCCTAACAGAGATTCTCGAATCAATGACAGGGCGTCAGTTGTCACCTGAATTACTGCGCCAGTATAAGAAGCAACAGTTGTTTGAACTAAAAGTTCTTTACGGTGTTGAATCCCTAGATCCGGAACTTAGCGAAATTTCTAGCCATCAGGTCGGACAACTGATCGATAGCCTGATTCCTATTGATATTTGTAGCCGCTATCGGCTAGTACCACTATCAAAGACTGAAACGCAGCCCCCATCAGTTTTGGTGGCAATGGTTGACCCGGATAATCTAGACGCCCAGGACGATCTTACCCGCATCTTGCGACCTCAGGGAATTGCCTTGCAACGGATGGTCATCACCCAGGAAGACTATCAGCAGATAATTTCCCAGTATCGCGATGAAAAACTAGAACAACAAAAGCAGGAAGAATATCAAAAATCTGTTGATGTCTCCCAGATCGATTTAGAAAGCGTAGAACTGGGGGATGCTCCAGATGAAGTCGAGGATGTAGCCAACTCCGCAGATGCTGAGGCAGGGCCCGTAATTGCCTTGGTTAACAAAATCCTTGCTAAAGCTCTGCAAGAAGGGGTTTCCGACATTCATGTCGAACCGCAGGAAGATTCTTTACGCATCCGCTTCCGCAAAGATGGAGTGCTACGTGCAGCTTTTGATGACACTTTACCGAAGAAAATCACCCCTGCGGTTGCGGCTCGCTTCAAGATTATGGCAGAGCTAGACATTGCGGAACGAAGATTACCCCAAGATGGTAAGATTCGCCGGATGTTCCAGGGTCGCAAAGTGGACTTTCGAGTTAGTAGCTTGCCCAGCCGCTACGGGGAAAAAATCGTTCTGCGAATCTTGGATAACGAGCAAACCCAGTTGGGTTTGGATAAGTTGATCACTGACCCGGATACCCTGCAAATGGTCAGGGAAATGACAAACAAACCCTTTGGACTAATCTTGGTAACGGGACCAACCGGCTCGGGTAAATCAACAACCTTGTACTCGATGCTGGCAGAACGAAACGACCCAGGGGTAAATATCAGTACGGCGGAAGACCCGATTGAATACTCATTACCGGGCATCACTCAAGTACAGGTGTTGCGGGAAAAGGGAATGGACTTTGCCTCGATCCTGCGCTCTTTTCTACGGCAAGACCCGGACGTGATTCTGGTGGGTGAAACGCGGGACAAAGAAACCGCCAAAACAGCGATTGAAGCTGCTCTGACGGGTCACTTGGTGTTAACAACTCTACATACGAATGATGCGGCTGGCGCGATCGCTCGTTTAGACGAAATGGGTGTTGAACCCTTCATGGTTTCCGGTGCCCTATTAGGAGTCTTGGCACAACGCTTGATGCGGCGTGTTTGTGACCAATGTCGCATTTCTTATCTGCCTAGTTCGGCTGAACTAGCTCGATTCGGACTATCAGCGTCCTCTGAAGGGGAAATTACTCTCTATCAAGCTAACAGCTTACGACCCGAACAAACTCATGATGCAAGAGGCAAAGGTACACTGTGCAAAAAGTGTAACGGTGTTGGTTACAAAGGGCGTGTTGGGGTCTATGAAGTGATGCGGGTTAGCGATCGCCTCCAAACTCTAATCAACGAGGGCGCTCCGACAGAGCGGATTAAGGATGCCGCCGTAGAAGAGGGAATGATAACCCTACTCTCTTACAGCCTAAATTTGGTGCAACAAGGCTACACCACACTCGAAGAAGTCGAACGGGTAACGTTTACTGATTCCGGTCTAGAGTCGGAACTCAAAGCTAAACGCAAGAGTTCTCTCACCTGCCGGACTTGCCATGCAGAAACACAACAGGAGTGGCTAGACTGCCCTTACTGTATGACGCCTCGTTTTTAGAACTAAAAAAGTTGTTAGTTATTAGACTTCTATTTGAACTGGCAACCAACAACCAACAACCAACAACCAACAACCAACAACATCTAAGGAGACAGCCTCATGGAACTGATGATTGAAGACTTGATGGAGCAGCTGATTGAGATGGGTGGGTCAGATCTGCACTTGCAAGCCGGCGCACCGATCTACTTCCGTGTTAGTGGAAAACTTCAGCCTATCAACGAGGAGCCACTGACACCCCAAGAGTGTCAGAAGCTGATCTTCAGTATGCTCAATAACTCACAGCGCAAGGAGTTGGAGCAGAATTGGGAACTAGATTGTTCTTATGGTGTCAAAGGGCTAGCCCGCTTCCGCGTCAATGTCTATAAAGAGCGTGGCTACTATGCGGCAGCATTGAGAGCGTTATCCTCCAAGATTCCTAACTTTGACCAGTTAAATTTACCCGATATCGTTCGAGAAATGAGCGAAAGACCAAGGGGATTAATCCTGGTCACCGGACCAACAGGTTCTGGTAAGACCACGACACTGGCGGCAATGGTTGACTTGATTAACCGGACGCGAGCCGAACACATCTTGACGGTAGAAGACCCAATTGAATATGTGTTCCCAAATGTCAAGAGCTTGATTCACCAACGTCAAAAGGGTGAAGACACCAAAAACTTTGCCAACGCTTTGAAAGCTGCCCTACGGGAAGATCCAGATGTGATTTTGGTCGGAGAAATGCGAGATTTGGAGACAATTTCCCTTGCGATTTCTGCCGCTGAAACAGGTCACTTGGTGATGGGGACGCTGCATACTAGTTCAGCGGCTTCGACAGTGAACCGGATCATTGATGTGTTTCCACCAGAACAACAACAACAAATCAATGCTCAACTATCTAACTCCTTAATCGCCGTCTTCAGTCAAACTCTAGTGCCCAAGAAAAATGTGAAACCTGGTGAGTTTGGTCGAGTGATGGCTCAGGAAATCATGATTGTGACGCCAGCTATTGCTAACCTCATCCGAGAAGGAAAAGTTGCTCAAATTTACTCGGCTATCCAAACGGGTGCAAAAATGGGTATGCAGACTATGGAACAGTCTTTAGCTCATCTCGTGAAAACGGGTGCTATCTCATTTGAGATGGCAGCATCCAAGAGTTCCAAGCCCGAAGAAATGCAGCGTATCATTGCTGGTGGAGGAGCTGGAGTTGCTGCGATGGCTCCTAAAATGGGGGGGGTCAAAACTCCTACCCGCTAGGTTCTCGTTCAGTCTTGAGTTTTGTAGGGCGGTGTATACTTGCCCGCCCTGAGTTTCAAACTAAAACGGCTCAGAACTAACAACGCAATAATCCATTCCATAAATGCTTTCCCTTCATCTAGACGCAAGCTATGCCTACATTCATCGCTGATGTTCGGGACTTAAGAGGAAACGCCAAGAAAGAGAAAATCGAGGCAACCTCTCCAGAACAAGCCCGTACTATCCTTCAAAATCGGTATCCTTCTGTTGGCAAGGTTAGGAAATCTTTCAGCATTGACTTAAACTTTGAGGAATTTAATACAAGATTTAGCAAACTCACAATCAGAGATAAAGCGATCTTCTCACGTCAATTTGCGGCGATGGTTAACGCCGGGGTAGCGCTAGTCCGCTGTCTGGGCGTCTTATCCGAGCAATGTCCCAATCCAAAGTTAAAAAAAGCACTGATTTCAATTAGTAAGGAAGTGCAGGAGGGGACAAATCTTTCTGAAGCCATGCGCAAACATCCGCAGTGCTTTGATACTCTCTATGTCAGTATGGTACAAGCTGGCGAGGTTGGTGGTGTCCTGGATGAGGTACTAAACCGACTCGCTAAGTTACTTGAGGATATGGCGCGGCTGAAAAACCAAGTTAAATCCGCAATGGCTTATCCGACTGTCGTTGGATTCCTAGCGATTCTTGTCTTTTTCGGTATGACAATATTTTTGATACCGATCTTTGCAGCTATTTTCAAAGACTTGGGAACAGAGTTGCCCGCTCTGACGCAATTTATGGTCAATTTGAGTGACTGGCTAAAGAGTTATTGGTTTCTTCTCCCAGTCATTTTTTTCATTCCTGTATTTGCAGTCAGATCGTACTACAAAACGCCGATGGGTCGCGTACAAATCGATGGCTTTTTATTAAAAATGCCACTATTTGGTGACCTGAACCAAAAATCAGCAGTTGCTCGTTTTTGCCGGATTTTTGGGACATTGACTCGCTCAGGAGTGCCAATCCTCAACTCCTTAGACATTGTCCGAGATACCTCAGGCAACCAAGTGATTGCAAACGCGGTAGAGGCGTCGAAGGTAGAGATTCAAAACGGTGGGATGCTCAGCCTTGCCTTCCAAAAAGAGCAAGTTTTTCCTCTTATGGCAATTCAAATGATTAGCATTGGAGAAGAGACAGGAGAACTCGACTCCATGATGATGAAAGTGGCTGATTTTTATGAAGATGAGGTAGAGCAAGCCGTTAAAGCTCTCACTAGCATCATCGAACCAGTGATGATGGTTCTACTCGCGGTAATGGTAGGGGTGATTCTGCTTTCCATGTATCTCCCTCTGTTTAAAGTATTTGACAATCTGGGGTAGAAAATTTTGGAGTAGCAGATTTCAGATTTGGGATTGAATCTGAACTCTAAAATCCAAAATCTAAAATCTAAAATCGTCATGCCTGTTAAACAATCAGATTACGAAGCTAGCTTGGCGGCATATAGCAACCAGGAAGCAGCGATCGCACTGCTCAAGAAGCATCGACCCTACTTGGAAATGATTCCTAGTATGCGCCGACCCGCTCAAAGTGTGATCGCCATTCCCTTGCCAATCGTGCGCCTCCGCAAGCCCCCTTCCTCCACAGGACACAATAGCGTCAACCTCACAGCCGTGCAGGAAGCCATTTGCTTGCCCTGTGATGTTGGCATTTTGATGTGCGATCCTGAATGGAAAATCAAGATGGGGGTTGAGATTTTTATCTTCATTCATCGCCCCCATGAAGACTTTTCAAACTTACTGACGCGCTGGCGTCAAACACAAGTCCTGTTGGACAAAGACTATGAATGGTTGATGCCACCCCGCTACAAACACATTATTAGTGAAGGAGCGAACCGCATCTATCCGTTATTTGTAGTGTTTCCAGAAACGCCGGAACGAATTGTACGTGGCTTACTAGGAGCGGGTTTACCCTATGTCGTAGAGATTCCAGAACCCGTGGCTGAGGAGGAGACAATAGAAACCTTGTCTCCTGAAAGTCCAACAGCGTAACAGATTAGTCCTTAGTCAGTTTTTAGTGGTTAGTTTATTAATAACCCATGACTAATAACTATTTAACAAACTGAGGCATAACTTCAGCAGCGGTAAATAAGCCATAAATGCCTCGTCGGTGTAAGGATATCCCAGCTTTGAGGTAACCAAACGCCGGACCGCAAACATTTGCTGCCATACTGGTTTCATCGCCTAGGGTAAATGTGTGAGTCGAAATTTTCCCCTCAAACGTTCGTCCAGTCACTTGGACATTTGTGCTGAGGGGTTTTTGGGGATTGCGGGTATCGACAACACCGCCAACAGTAACGCGATCGCGCGAACAAATTCCAGCCAGTTCCAACATCACATCATCGGCGTGTTCCATATTCTCCAAGCTCAAGATGCCGTTCGTCCGAGCCAGTAGAGCTTCTACTTCGGCGTCACTCATTTTGCTAGCCCGTTCAACATCGTAGCCAGGGAGGTGGGCAATATCTTCGCGAATTGTTGCTCGATACGCCTCCCAGTTGGCAATCCCAACTCCAAATGTAATTTTTACGCTGTGAACCTCTGCATAACTCTGAGCTGCCAAAGCCGCCGCCGCTGTCAACAGTCCCGGTGTTGCACCACAGCCAGTCATGTAGGTAATTCCTGCGGCTTGGAGTTCAGCTTGTAATTCCAGCAGCTGTTCCACAGCACTCGTGCGCTTGAGGGCATCCACCAAAACTCCTTGCCAGCCTGCTTGAATAAATTGCCGCGCTACAGATGCCATAAATGTGTTAGGCAAATTAGGCAATGCTAAAAAATAACCATCCACAGATGCTCGTTCGATTAAGTCTTGAATGCTGTGGTTACTGAGAGTCCCTGTTGGTTCTAGATAGCCTAAAGAACCCTGAGAACGATAAGTAGCGATGCTCTGATCAGGGTTCAAACCCCTAGCCTCATAGGCATAACCTTTTTGATCGGCTGCGGCTACCCAGAGCATTTCACCCTTGGGAGCAAGGACTCTGGCAGCTGCTTGCCCTAACCCTCCAAATCCTAGAACCCCAACGCGCATGGGTGAAGTTGCCAGAAAATCAGCCGTTTTTGCCTTAGTTGGACGTGTGCCTTGTTTTTCACTCATAGTGCCTGACTTCAATAAAATAGACTTTAATTATCTGGGTTCACTGGCTCTACAGATCAGTCCAAAGACACAAGTAAGCTTAGATTCTGATATGTATATTTTTGTTAATACCCGATTCTTGGCAAATACCCTAGCTTGACTGCGGTAGAAAGTTAAGAGAAACTACTTAAAGACTAAAGTATGCTCCCCGTCAAATATTAACTTTTGCAAAACTATGATTCGTAGTGATGCGATCGCTCACTATTGATTAAGCAATAACTTGCCAATCAGAGGGGCATCAAATTGTCATTTGAAAACACCGATTAGCGATCGCCTAATCCCTGCCAGCCCAGAATTGAGGATTACCCAGCAATCAGCTATGAGCATGGAAACCTTAGAGTTTGTTATTTATCCGGATGGTAGAGTACAAGAAAAAGTCACTGGTATCATCGGAGCCTCTTGTGCAGAGGTAACAGCGGCGATTGAAGCTCAACTGGGACGAGTCGTCTCAACGGAGCAAACCTCAGAATATTTCGCCCAACCCGTAGAGCAGTCAGCAACCGTGACAGCTCAAGCCACTTTTAGCCAATGGTAATTTTTTTGTTCTATATAAGGAAAATTCTTTCAAACTACAATGTCACATTTCAGCAACATTAAAACACAAATCCGTAACCTTGCATCCTTGCAAGCTGCTTTAACAGACTTGGGTATTGAGTGGAAATCTGGACCTCGCACAGTACGAGGCTATCAAGGTCAGACCCGTACAGCCGAAGTCGTCGTCGAACAAGACAACGACTATGACATCGGTTTTAGCTGGAACGGGAAAGAATACGAACTCGTCGCTGACTTGCAGTATTGGAAACAAGCGTGGTCTGTAGATGGTTTCCTCAACCGGGTGACGCAGCGCTATGCTTACCAAACGGTAATGACCGAAACCTCTAAGCAAGGCTTCCAAGTTGCCGAGCAACAACAAAATCAGGATGGTTCGATTCGTTTAGTCCTGCAACGCTGGAGTGCATAATGTCTGATTCCTCAGTGACGCCAGAGCGTTCGGGTTTAGAGCCAGAATTAGGAGGCGTCTTCCGAGATGCGCCAGAGCGTTCGGGGTTGGAACCAGAATTAGGAGGTGTGTTACGCCAAAAGGGTGTTTATGTTGATGAAATCACCTGTATCGGCTGTAAGCACTGCGCTCATGTTGCTCGGAATACATTTTATATTGAGCCTGATTATGGGCGATCGCGTGTAGTTCGGCAAGATGGCGACTCGGAAGAAGTGATTCAAGAAGCCATTGACACTTGTCCCGTAGATTGCATTCACTGGGTTGATTACACCGAACTGAACCACCTAGAGGAAGAGCGGCAATATCAAGTAATTCCTCTTGTCGGTTATCCCCTTGACCCCAGTGTCGTTGCTACCCAGACTCGGCGTAAGAAGCTGAATAAACAGCATAAAAAGAGTCATTATTAGCTGTTACGCGCAAGAAATATATAAGCTGTTTGTGACAGCTTCTCACACTAAATCCTCAAAGGCTGAGTGCCCTTGGGGATTTTTATTTTAGCGGGTGATGTTCGCTAAGTAGTTTCTCAACTCTCGCTTCATCGACTTTGGCAATGAGTCTTTTCGCTTCGTGCATATCTCTTGTCGTTTTGGCAATACTGACGGTAGAGCCAACCGTAAAAACTAAACCCATCCCCATATAACCTTTTACCCAGTTGTCTACAGGCAAGTTTATAATCCCAAAGGACATCGCGACAATGGAAAGAGTAAAAGAAGCCCAGGCTTGAACGACCCAACCCGTGCTGTGTACCTGATTCCCTACTGATGATTGCATGGTTTCTCTACCTCAACTGAAATTGGTTAACTGGTTATTTGCATCATATTGAGGGCAAGTTAGAGATAGAGGCAGAGATGGACAGTTTTTATAAGTTGCACAGGGAACACTTCTGGTAGTACTTACGTCTACTGCGGCACAGTAACCAAAAATTGCAAAGGCTATAGCAAAGTGCTGAGTGCTGAGTACAAATCCAGTTGCTTCCAAGCGCGAGAGCGATTAACACCCTCCCTAACCTATGTGACTACAGCTATAAATAAAACCCTACAAAAAGTTTACAGAATTTTCATGATAGGGGGTGACACCCCCCACCCCTAACGAATATACTTATGAGAAGTAGATGCACCCTGATGATCGGGAGAGTCGCCTAAGTGGCTCTCTTTTTTTTTGTTTATTCTCCCCCGTAGAGTCTGCATTGAAAGTTCAGAGACTTGCGTACTAGGGCGTGTTTTGCAAATCCGGTCGTTCTTCCGGCACGATCGCCCCTTCTACTGGGCAGACTTGAAGACAGATACCACAGTCAATACAGGTGGCAAAGTCAATCCAGTACCAATCAGTACCCTTGACATTTTTGCCGGGACCTTCATGGATACAAGCTACAGGGCAAGCATCAACGCAATCAGCGACGCCTTCGCAGGTGTTGGTAACAATCGTGTGTGGCACAGTGTTCTCTATTAAGGATTTGGTAACCCTATGGGGTTATGTCTACTGCTTCTAGCCTACCAAGATTGAGCAATAGACGATGGATTTAAGGATTACACAAGCCAACCATTGAAGTTGAGGATTCTTTCCTAGACTATGGCGATCGCCTTTTGACACTAAATCACTCCGTCTGGGGATCAAGTCCAGCTACCACAGACATTCAGCATCGTTTCAGTGGTAATCTAAAAAATGGCATTTCTAAATGTTAAGACTGTTTGACCGTATCTAATAGGTAGCTTCACATTACATAGGCGCAGCATGGTCACCACCACAGAAAAAACAAATACTGGCGTTCTTACCAAAATCATCGGCCCCGTTGTCGATGTTGAGTTTGCCACTGGCAAGATGCCACAAATTTACAATGCCTTGAAAATTGAAGGCAAAAATACAGCAGGACAAGATGTCTCCGTGACCTGCGAAGTGCAGCAACTGCTGGGCGACAACCAAGTACGAGCCGTTGCTATGAGTTCGACTGACGGTCTAGTACGGGGTATGGAAGTTGTTGATACAGGTGCTGCCATCAGCGTACCAGTCGGCACAGCTACTCTGGGTCGGATTTTCAACGTGCTGGGTGAGCCTGTAGATAATAAAGGCCCGGTCGATACCCAGGAAACTTTCCCCATCCACCGACCCGCCCCCAAAATGACGGATCTGGAAACCAAGCCTTCTGTGTTTGAAACCGGGATTAAAGTGATCGACCTGCTGACTCCCTATCGGCGCGGCGGTAAGATCGGTCTATTTGGTGGTGCAGGTGTCGGCAAGACCGTCATCATGATGGAGCTGATCAACAACATTGCTACCCAACACGGTGGTGTGTCAGTGTTTGGCGGTGTGGGCGAACGCACCCGCGAGGGTAATGACCTCTACAACGAAATGATCGAGTCAGGGGTTATCAATAAAGACAATCCCAGCGAATCTAAAATCGCATTGGTCTACGGTCAGATGAACGAGCCACCCGGAGCCAGAATGCGCGTTGGTCTTTCTGCTCTAACGATGGCTGAGTACTTCCGGGATGTGAACAAGCAGGACGTGCTACTGTTCATCGACAACATCTTCCGGTTTGTGCAAGCGGGTTCGGAAGTTTCCGCACTGTTAGGTCGGATGCCTTCTGCGGTGGGATATCAGCCGACCTTGGCAACGGATATGGGGGATTTGCAAGAGCGGATTACCTCGACAACGGAAGGCTCGATCACTTCAATTCAAGCGGTTTACGTGCCTGCGGATGACTTGACCGACCCTGCACCTGCAACGACCTTTGCTCACTTGGACGGGACGACTGTGTTGTCTCGCGGCTTGGCAGCGAAGGGAATTTATCCGGCTGTAGATCCATTGGGTTCGACTTCAACAATGCTGCAACCCAACATCGTCGGTGAAGACCACTACGGCACCGCTCGTGAAGTCCAGTCAACCCTACAGCGTTATAAGGAACTGCAAGACATCATTGCAATTCTGGGTTTGGATGAACTTTCTGAAGATGACCGCCTCACGGTGGCGAGAGCCCGGAAAATTGAACGCTTCTTGTCGCAGCCGTTCTTTGTGGCAGAAGTCTTCACGGGTTCTCCTGGCAAGTACGTGAAGCTGGAAGAAACGATCGCAGGATTCAAGAAGATTCTGGGTGGCGAACTAGACGACCTGCCGGAGCAGGCTTTTTACCTGGTTGGCAATATCGAAGAAGCGATCGCCAAAGGCGAGAAGATGAAGTCGGGCAAATAAATAGTTGTCAAGGGTTAGTGGTGCGCTATCCGTTACAACTAACCCTTCTCCCAATAACCAATGACCAATGACCAATTATGACTTTAACTGTTCGTGTCGTTGCTCCCGACAAAACTGTCTGGGATTCTGAGGCTGAAGAAATAATTTTACCTAGCACTACAGGTCAGCTAGGTATATTGAGCGGTCATGCTCCCCTGCTAACGGCTCTGGACACTGGTGTAATGCGAGTCCGTCCTGGAAAAGACTGGGTAGCGATCGCACTTATGGGTGGATTTGCAGAAGTCGAAAACGACCAAGTGACGATTCTCGTCAATGGTGCAGAACGGGGCGACAAGATTGACAAAGAAGCGGCGCGTGCTGCTTATACAGAAGCAGAAACCCGTGTCAATCAAGCTCAAAGCTCCGATAAGGAGAAAATCCAGGCGGCTCAAAACTTGAAACGGGCACGCGCTCGGTTTCAAGCTGCTGGTGGTATGCTGTAAAACGAAAAAGGCAAAAGAGAAGAAATAATCCTCTCTTTTGCCTTTAGCCTTTTAAATTCTGCGTTAATCAGGCGCTGCCAGTAAAAGTAACTTCTGGGAACTTTGACTGCGCTTCAGACATAGGACGACGCCGGCCTTCTTCTTGCCAGTAGTTAATCACTTCCGTTGCTTGGTTAAGCAACTCAACGCGATCAACATCAGCAATCCAGTGCTTGGCTTCTAGCTCATTTTTTAGCTGTTCCCAAGCATCGGCACGGGGCCAGAAAAAGTAAGAGGTTAAGGGGCTAGTGCCTTTACCAACAACTTGATCGACGGCTAGAGCAACGTTCTCATCTAACCAGAGAACTTTGAGAATAAACTTCGACAATCATACCTCCACGGATATCCCAAGCTTTCTGCAATTACAGTACAGTTCTTAAGTTTAACCCACGGTTTCAATACCCGCTCAAGATAGGGTGTAAATATCTAAATCTTAGTAGTAAAGCGTCAGCACATTTGAGATTTTTAAGGTGAACGATCGAAACTCAGAAGTACTCACTTCCAACTGGACGGCGATCGCGGTTTTTGACATTGATGGCGTCGTGCGCGATGTTAGTGGTTCGTATCGACGGGCGCTTGCAGATACTGTAGAGCATTTCACGGGAGGTGTTTATCGACCTTCTGAGATAGAAATTGACCAACTCAAGTCAGAAGGGATTTGGAATAACGATTGGGAAGGGTCGCAGGAGCTAGTTTATCGGTACTTTGAGGCTCAAGGTCAGATGCGATCGCAATTTGCCCTCGACTATGGCACCCTTGTTGCCTTTTTCCAGTCTCGCTACCGGGGTACAGACCCAGAAAATTGGAATGGGTATATCTGCACCGAACCCTTACTACTAGAGCGTTCCTATTTAGAGAGTTTGACCTTAGCTGGTATTCCTTGGGGCTTTTTTAGCGGTGCAACACGGGGTTCGGCTAGCTACATTTTAGAAAGACGCCTAGGTCTTCAAACACCAGTACTGATTGCAATGGAAGATGCTCCGGGTAAACCCGATCCTACGGGTTTATCGGCAACAGTTGAACAGCTAGAGCAACGGTATCGCGTTGATATTGAGATACCAATTATTTACGTGGGCGATACTGTAGGTGATATGTACACGGTTGAGAAAGCGAGAACTCTTTACCCCAAACGAACTTGGATTGGTGTTGGTGTTTTGCCGCCTCACGTCCAAGCGACTCCAGAACGTCGCGATGCTTATGAAGAGCTTCTTAAAGAAGCGGGTGCTGCTGTGGTTTTCAGTAATGTTCAGCAGTTGACCCCAGCACAGATTCAACAACTGGTTAGTTAAGGAATAGATAGTTCTCAGAGTCATGGTTGTTTGTTTGGTAGATGGATATGGGTGATTAGCCTGACTTGGAAGACCTCTCCCCCTACCCCTCTCCTACAAGGAGAGGGGAGTCAGACTGTGCGTTTATTTAGGAAAGGCGATCGCATACACATACACACGGGCAAGCGATCGCCACATGGAAGACCAATACAAAGCTGCATCTAAACGATTTCCGTCTAGACATCACCTCCTTGCATGAGGGTTTACCTTATTTTTGGTCAATAACGTTAACTTACTTGTTTACATTCCAATCATACACGACGTGAACGAATAAATTCACATTTACTTGGTTATGTTCCTCTGACACGATCAGAGGCATGGGAAGAGCAGGGCAAGCCCTCAAGCAGGCATTGGAAACCTACAGTATCAGCCAGAACAAGCTGGCAGT
>DATNQT010000115.1:0-23799 GCA_036703885.1 Candidatus Sericytochromatia bacterium | reverse complement strand
AGCAACCCAAGCGCGATCGCAATCCAACCCACGAACTGACCGACACGACTAGCAAAGAGAACGCCTTTATTAGCATTGCCAGTAATCTTCCAAACCAAGGATTTGAGGATATTACCGCCATCCAAAGGTAAGCCAGGAATTAAATTGAAAAGTGCTAGGACTAAGTTGATCGAGGCGAGAATTTGAATAACTCCTGCAAATGAGCCTGAAATACCTGTACCCATGCCGATCGCTGTCAAGAGGGCGAATAGTACTAGGCTAACAGCCGGTCCTGCGCTCGCAATCCAAAAGGCTTGCCCCGGAGTCTTGGCTTCTTTATCCAGGCTAGCTAAACCGCCGAACAGAAACAAAGTGATGGATTTAACTTCAATTCCTTGCCGAATGGCGACAAAGCTATGTCCCAATTCATGAGCTAAAACTGAGGCAAATAGCAACAATGTAGTAATAAATCCCAGAACCCAGGGTAATACTCCACCCAGTCCTGTAAATAGACCAGCTAGTTCTAAAGTCCCCAATCCCAAGACTAAAAACCAAGATGGATTCACATAAAAAGGAATCCCAAATAAATTACCAACCCGAATACTGCCGTTCATCGGTGCTACCTCTCGTATATGGGGTGTTTTGATAGTTTCATCTTTATGTATCTATCGTAACGAAATGTAAAAGATGTTCTCATCTCTTGACTATCGTAAAATCCGTCCGCAGGAGTTCGGTTTTGAGAATACGGTTGGTTGCCGACTCCCTCTAGCATCGGCGTAATAATATAAGCAGGCTTCTCGTACCTTATATCCTGTTTCTAGAGCAGAAAGTCGTTCCAGTATTAATAATTAACTAGCATCATGACTATCCCCCAAACCAATATCACCCGCTCTTATCACCAAGAAGATATCCAACAAATCCTCAATTTAGCGATCGCACGTCAGGCGAACGATGGGGAGTTCTCCCGCGAACAGCTTGTAGAGATTGCTGGGGAACTCGGTATTTCTACTGATACCCTCCTCAAAGCCGAACAGGATTGGCTAGTTCAACAGAAAGAGGGGCAAAAGCGTACAGAATTCAATCTATACCGTCGTAGTAAATTACAGAAACGTTTTGGAAAGTATGCAATCGTCAATAGTTTTTTAGTTTGCCTGAACTTGGTTAGTTCTGGTGAGGCTTCTTGGTCTTTATATATCCTGTTATTTTGGGGACTTTGGCTAGGGCTAGGAGCTTGGAACACTTATCAATTACAGGGAGAAGAGTACGAACAAGCCTTCCGTAATTGGTATCGCAAGCATCAGATTGCTCAATCTGTTTATAGCCGCATCAACAACTGGATTAAGGCTGCAAGTTAAAAAGAGCGACCAGATTTGCATCACTATCCATAATGCACAATATATTCTGGAAATTGAGGAAGAGACTTTAATGAGGTTTGCAGGAATTTCGGGTACAGTTCAATATCTTCTAGTGCGTCTATCTCATGCCATTGGAAAATAAGATGGTTGCCTTCTTCAATACCATCAAAAGATTTCGTTTGCGCGTAAAAAGCCCAATCGCTGGAAGCCGCAATCAGAAAATAAAGAGCTATCTCGTGAGTTGACTTACCATTGTACTCATAGAAATTCTCGACAACCCAGAGTAATCTTTCAACACGAATATCAATACCCAGTTCTTCCTGCATTTCCCGTTTGATCGTTTCGCTGGCAGGTTCGTTAAATTCAACTCGACCGCCTGGTAAAGCCCAAAAGCGATCGCTTTTCAATTTGTGAATCAGAACTTGATTCTGCCTAAGGATTACCCCAACCGAACGATAGTTGAACCGCAAGTTGCCTTGGTCAAAGGTGAGCATTCTTCTGTGACCTGAAAAAAGGAAGTCAATAGGTCGGCACAATAGTTGAAGGGAAGGCAGAAGGCTCTTATGTTTCGTTCTCTTATGAGATTCTGACCTTTGCTCTATGAGAGATCGCTCTTCCCGCAGGAGGAGAGGACATCAATGTAAGCATAAAAGCCCTCTGCCTCCTGCCTTCTGCCTTTATTGTTGATTATTCTACCGCACCTAAGAAGTGTTCTGGAATCTCCTGCGGAATCACCCAGTAGTAGAGGATAGCTTCCTCAAGAGACTGGATCTGGATCGTTTGATCGGGTTTCCACTCACCCATGTCGAAATCACGGGACACTACGCGAGTACCTGGTTTGAGCTGGCGAAATAGCTTTGGTCGCAGTCTCAGGTTGAGATGAGGCAGCAAATAGAGGAAGACGACACTCGCCTCTCCAAAGTTACTCTCAAACAGATCTTGTTGGCGAAATTCCACGCAATGGGTCACCCCAGCTTTTTTGGCGTTTTCGTTGGCTTCCCGGATGCGCTGGGGGTCAATGTCAATGCCGACGCCGCGTGTACCTAGCTGTTGAGCTGCTATGATCGCGATTCGTCCGTCGCCGCTACCTAGGTCGTAGAGAACGTCGTCGGCACTCACCTTAACCCAGGTGAGCATGGCTTCGACAATTTCTATCGGGGTCGGGATGTAGCCGATATCAGGCTTGCGTTGGCTCATCTGTTCGGGAAAACTTTAGGGCGATCGCCAAAATTAGTGCCAGTACTTTTATTGTGGCAGGAAAAGCTACTGACTCGGTATCACTCGTAAAGGTATGGCACTTATCCTGGCTATTTCGAGTCACTTACGTTGAACTTCTGTGAGATCGGATATGAAGCGCGGTACTCTGGCTGTAACGCTTCTAACAGCAGTAATTGGTATAAACTCCCACCCTGGTTTATCACAAGGAATTGACAGACCTGTAAACTTTAATCCAAGCATGATAGTAATACTCAGGGTAAGGTTGTCTCTAGCAATAACAAGAAAGCTAGCCCACCCACCAGTGGTAGTTGTAAGACACCGCAAGGCACTATTCAAAACTGCTGGCAAGGCGTAGTCTGGGAGGCAATTCCTAACTCTTACTCAGACTTTGCAGGGGGTTACGCCTATGTTGGCACAAACACCATTGTTAAGAGAGGAAACGTTATTAATTTCGATTTCTACGGCAATGGAGCCTACGTTCGCTATTCCGGAAATTGCCGATCAGGTGTGCTGGCGATTACCAAAGCTAGTGGTAATGTATTTGTCGATCCAAATAGCTACTTTCCCGCCAACGACTATCAGCGTCGAGGATTAAACTTTGCCTGTTCTAGAAGATAAGCTAATCCGCATTTAAGTTACAGGGTTAGACATAGGAGGAACGGGAAGAATCATTAGGCGCTTTGGCAAAAAAGAGATGCACCCTACCAAAAATCTCAGCAATGAACAAATCCGCTCCGTATCAGAGTATTCTAATTATTCGGATATAGTCTTCAGCAAGAACGGGGCAATTTTTTCAATGGTAAGCACCTGTTGCACAGCATTCAAACTGATCCCCTCTTTGACCATACCAAACGCTGCACCTCCTTTCTCCTCTTGACCAACTGTGATGCCTCCTACTTGAGCAATTGCCTGCAAGCCTTCTGCACCATCACGGCCTATCCCAGTTAATAAAACTCCAGCAGTTGCCCTGCCATAGAACTTGGCAAGTGATTTGAACGTGACTGTGATGGAGGGACAATGCTTGTCTTCTAGTGGACAGTTTGAATAAATGAATTTACCTCGATTGTCTAATTCTAGGTCGCATTTCTCTGGAGCAAAATAAACAGTTCCAGGTAAGGGAAACTCGCCTATTTCAGCAACTTTCGCCTTTAATGAACATTCACTAGATAGCCAATTTACCAATCCGGACAAAACGCCTTGACTGACGTGGGCTGTACAAATGATCGGTAAGGGGAAATTCGTGGGTAGTTGGGAAAGGAGCTTTTGGATGGCAGGCAAAGCACCTGTGGACGCTCCAATTGCGATTACCTTGATGCGACCGACATTCGTCATCAGCGGTTGATTTCCTGAGAACGTTCCAGAGGTTGCTGGCTTCATAGAACCATTCCCATTCAGTGACTGTTGCCGTCTTTGGGTCACTTTCATATTGGAAAGGATTTTGATCTTAGTAATCAGTGCGCTTTTGAGCCTTTCGTAATCGGTGGGTGAATCCGTCGTAGGTTTGGGGAAAACATCTGCGGCTCCGGCTTGTAGCAGGCGAAACACATTATCAACATCTGCCTTTTGCACAAAATTGCTGATCACCAAAATCGGTCGTGGGTCTTCAGCCATAACGCGCTTGGTTAATTCCAGACCATCCATATTTTCCATGAGCAAGTCTGTACAAATTACATCCGGTCGTGTCCTGTTAATCACCTCCAGACCCTCAACACCATCGCGTGCTGTACCAACTACCTCAACCTCTGGGGAAGAATTGAGTAAACGTTGCAGAATTTCCAAAGCCACGGAGGAATCTTCAACCAGAACCACTTTGTTTGTCATTTAAATCAAACTCCTTAATGTATCTAACAAAACACCTTGCTCAAAATCACCTTTGGTGATGTAAGCATTTGCCCCTGCTTGGCGTCCCTGGCGTTTATCTTCCTGAGATGCCAGGGTTGTCACCAAAATGACAGGCAAATCTGTGTACTCCTGGAATTGGCGAATTTTGGCGACCAGTTCCAGCCCATCTAAATTCGGCATTTGCACATCCGAGACAACCGCATTAAAAGAACCTGCCCTCAGTTTGTTGAAGCCATCTTCACCGTCTACAGCAGTGGTGACTTCGTAACCCGCAGTTTCCAAAATCCGCTTCATCTGAGTACGAATGGGAATTGAGTCTTCAACCAGGAGAATTTTTGGTTTGATTTGTGCTTGTTCCGCCAACTCCTTAACGGTGACGGAAACAATTGTCTTCTTCGCCGACTTGAACAAATCAGTCGGATTGAGAACCATGCACACATCTCCAGTACCGAGTATGGTTGCCCCAGAAATATTGCGAACCCGTTTGAGCAACTGACTCTGCGGCCTCAATACGATATCTTGCTGCTCCAAAATTGTGTCTACCAGCAATGCCAACCGTTCAGAGCCAATCTGTAAAATAATGCAGGGGATGGTTTTTGATGAAGTGTGCAGTGCTTTGGTTGATGTAGGCGCGTTGACGGGCAAGCCTAATAAATCGGCTAGCCAAGCAACGGAGACAGACTCTCCCTCAAACGAGAGCGTTTGGCTGCCTGACGCTCCTAACGTCGCTTCCGCAACGCTTGCAGTTGCAAAGATTTCCTGGGGAGACACTAGCTGCAATGATTCTACAAATCCCACTGGAAGGGCATAGGGATGCTGACTGACTTGCACAATCAAAGCATTTGTGGTTGCCAGACTGCTATTGAGCATGATGCGGAACAAACATCCCTTGCTGGGAGTAAATTCCACCTGGATGCTTCCCTTCAGGCGTTCGACGTTGGCATACACGACATCTAGACCGACTCCCCTACCTGAAATCTCAGTGACAGCCGTGCGCGTAGAGAATCCGGGGGCAAAGATTAATGCCTGGATTTGGGCCGTTGACATTTGAGCCAGTTCTTGAGGCGATCGCACACCACGACGCACCGCCGCCTGTTTAATCGCTTCGATATCCAAACCGCGCCCATCGTCTATGACTTCAATGCCAACGGTGCTGCCAACCTGATAACCTCGGAGGCGAATCGTTGCGAGGGGAGGTTTGCCAACACTCTGACGCTCTTGGGGCGTTTCGATACCATGATCGATCGCATTACGCAGCAGGTGCAAAAGCGGGTCTTTCATTTCTTCAAGAATCCGCTTGTCTACAGTGGTGTCTCCACCTTCGACTTGGAGATTGACTTCTTTACCTTGCTGCTTGGCTAAATCCCTAACGGTGCGGGGAAACAGATTAAAAATTGTGGAAAATGGCAGCAGCCGGAGGGACTGAATTCCCGACTCTAGTTCATTGGCTACAGTTTCCAGTTTGGCGTTATCTTCAAAGGCTGTAGTTCGGAGTCGAGTCAGCAAAACTCCTAGCTGTTCCAAGCGGGTTTCAACCAGGTTATAGAAATTTTGCAAGGGTTGCAGTTCGGTAGTCTCCCAGCGTCGCTCCAACTCGTCAAATGTTAGACGACTAACAACAGCTTCTCGGCTCCACTCTTCGTACAGAGTAATGATTTCCTCAATTTCAGCAGGTCGGTCTCCAATCTGACTTTTCGTAACTAGCAGTTCGCTGGCTTGAGTTAATAACTTATCGAGCTTTTGGGATTCAACACGGATGGTGTCAATCTGGTAATCGCTGATTTGTGCAAGTATCTCTCCTGCTGGCAAAACTGGTTCGCTAGTCTCGACAGCTTTATGGCTAACTAAAGGTGGCTCTACAATCGCTTGAGCAGAGTTAGTAACCTGAGATTGGGCAACCGTTTCTTTACTTTCCGGCAATGCCTCGTCCGAGTCAGCCCCCATAAGTTGAGCTAAGACATGGAAGACACTAATCCCTGCCGCTTGTCCAGTGACGGCTTCGGTGGCAATTTTACGAATAGCATCCAGCCCCTGATAGAGACAGTTGATAACTGAGGGGGTTAGAACTCGCTCACTCCGCTTCACCGCCCCCAAAATGTCTTCTAGTTGGTGGGTAAGGGTTTCCACATCGTTGACCCCCAACATTCGGGAATCACCTTTGAGGGAGTGCAGTTCTCGTAGTAATAGCTCCACTTTGCCTTGATCTAGAGGATTTTTTTCTAGATGGAGTAATCCGGCTTCAATGTTCTGGATATGGTCAGCACTAGCTTCTTTATAAAGATTGCGTAGTTCTTCGTCTTCTATCATCATGACTTTGGGGCTGTTTTCAAGAATTGACTAAACCACAGCCTCAAGATTCTCGGCAGCAGCGTTGAGGTCGTTGGTCGCGTCTTTCACTTGGATGATGCCAGTGGCTGCCTCTTTTGCCCCTAAGTTGGTGACATTCATGGCGGCTACGACTTGCTGCACGGTAACCGCTTGCTGCTTTGCACTCTGGGCAATTTGTTGAGTGTTGAGAAACACCTGGTTAACAGCATCGGCGATACTTGCGAACACATCACCCGTTTCTTCAGCCAGCTCGATACCTACCGTTGCTTTCTTGGTGCCTTCATCGGTCACCATGACGGTAGAATTGATCGCCGCTTGCACTTTGTTAACTAGGGAGTTAATCTGGTCGGCTGACTTCTTGCTTTGGTCTGCCAGTTTGCGAATTTCACCAGCTACCACCGCAAAGCCTTTTCCCTGTTCTCCCGCACGGGCAGCTTCTACTCCAGCGTTTAGAGCGAGCATATTAGTTTGGTTCGCCAAATCTGCCACCAGGTCGGACACTGTAGAGATTTGACCCGTTTGTTCACTGAGGCGGATAATTTGGTTAGCGATCGCTGTTACTTGCTCTTTCAAGTTAGCGATTCCTTCTATTGTGTAACCTACTGTTCTTGTCCCTTCCGCCGCAAAGTTTAAGGCTTGCTGCGCTCCTCCAGCCGCCGCTTCGGCTTGGTTAGCTGATTGCAGCGAAGAAGCCCCTAATTCTTCAATCGTTATCGTGGTTTCATGGACGGAAGCTGCCTGCTCGTTAACTGCACTTGCTTGTTGAGCAACCGTTGCGCCAATTTGATTTGAGGTGTTACCAATTGTGCTAACAAACTTTCGGAGCGTCGATGTAATATTGCGAACGAGCAGCGAGACTCCGATCAGGATTATCACGTTTATTGCAAAAATAGCAATTTGTGTAGTTCTTAAGCTCTGGGTTTTTTCTTTACTGATTCCTTCGGCTATTGCGACTGCCTCATCAGTAAGTTTGAAAAAATCTTCGCTTTGTGCAAAAAGTTCATTCTGAAACTTGGGGTCTTGTCTTGCTTGCCCAATTGCAACTTTAAGATCTTTCCACTTACCTTCAACCTGCTTCATTCGCGCCAGAAATTCTGCATTTGTGGCTTGTGGCAAGTCTAAATCTTTGTCGCCATTAATTAATCCATTGACTACCTTATCTATCTTTTGGATTACCTCCTCACTTGGTTTGCCTCTTAATTCCAACTTCACTAGTCTTTGAGAAGCACCCCGGACAATACCTGCCTGGTTAACGACTGTGCCTTCTCTACCTGTAGTAGTTAAAAAAGCAGTAGCAACACTACCAATACCCAAGATTAAAATTCCGGCAACAGTAGCCTGCAATTGAGCGGTAATTTTCATTGCAATTTTTCCTTTTCTATTTGTCTGTTTGTAGGCAAGTGACTTTGTTTAGTGTCTAATTTCATAAACACAGTCTTAGACTTCTTCGTCCACAGCTAACCCCCCCTGCATAAAAACTTTGGGTAAGTCTAGGACTTTCAGCATTTTTTCTTCAAAGACAACCGTTCCTCGGAGGTACTGCTCTCCAAGATTGGATGGGGCTGTGGGTAACGATGCTATGTCAGCAGAGTTCAGCTCAACCATCTCTAAAAATTGATCCACGGGTAATCCGGCAACAATATTGTCAATCTGAACCACCACTGCCTGAGAACCAACATGGACTGGGGCAATAGGCAGATTCAAAACAGTCCGAATATCGACTAAGGTGATAATTTCTCCTCGCAAATTCATATTGCCGACTATATGGTTTGGGCAGCAGGGAATTGGGGTCAAATTGCCAATATCAGTGAACTCTCGCACCAGTTCTAAGTCCAACCCAAAGTATTCGTTATCAAAGCCAATCACCGCCAAAGGCATTAGCTTGTTTATCACCTTTAAGCTTTCACTTGATGGCTTAAGATTATCAGCCCGTTGCCGGAATATAGCCCTTTCCGCAGCAGTTAGCTCAAGGCAGTATAAATCGTAAAAGTTGGTATAAATCTTGTGAGCTTGTAGTCCCTCATCCTGCTGTAATACATCCTGTTCTAGCTGCTGTTCGACATCACAGCTTGAAGATGCTGTCATTGCATCTATCTGCATTTGTGCGTCCCAAATCAAGGGAAGTATGGCATCAATCTGACTAGTTAATGTTTTAGGATCGAGCAGTATAATGTTGCCTACATTTAATTTAGCAACTTCAGCAGTAAATTCAATATGATTATCACATACTAGTTCATAGAAAGGCTCAGTTTCTATCGTGGCAGTATTCACCTCTAGCACTTCATTGACCTGGTGAACTACTAAGCCAAATTGCAATCCTTCACACTGCATGATAATAACATAATCGCTAATATGGCAAGTTTTCACCGAATACTGTCGAAGTAAATCTAGATGCATGATCGGTACAATTTGCCCTCGCAAATTTAGAATTCCCATAACAGTAGTAGCAGCTTTGTCAATGAGTGTCACTTCCGGAAGTGGGAAGATTTCCTGAACTAGCGTCGCCTCAATTCCGTATTGCAGATTGTGCAAGTGAAATGTTAGGTATTGCTTATTTTTCATGTGGATATTTTTACAGAGTTCCAGAGTTTATGACAGTGGAGTGAGAAATCGAAACTTACATAATTTTGCTGATTAACAGATTACTAAGCTTTCTATTAAGGAGCAGTAGGCAGAGTCACTATATAAATAAAGATATGCACCACATTTTTTAACTTAGGAAGAGAAGATGACAGCATATTTTTTAACACATTCATCCACAATTCCTAGTAATTGTTTGGGATCGACTGGCTTGGTTAAATAGTGAGTTGCACCAGCAATTTGACCTCGGAGTTTATCAGAAAATTTATCTCGTGCCGTGAGCATGATAATAGGTAGTTCCTTGAATTTCGCAATGCTACGTACCGTGCGGCAGAATTCTAAGCCATCAATCTCTGGCATAGTGACATCTAGTAATAGCAGCACAATTGGATTGGTATTTATCACCTTCAGTGCATCCACGGCACTACTTGCCAACAACACCTGATAGCGATCGCTCAAAGCCCGTTTGATTGTGGTTTGCACGATCAAGCTGTCATCAACACTCAGAACAATCGGACGTTGCTTATCAGTTGCAGAAACTGTTTTGATTGCAGTTGCATCTTCCGCCAAGGTGACCCAGCCCGATACTGCCCATGCCACATAAGACCGCGCTAATTGTAGAGGGTCTTCGCCTAATTGTTCAGCAATATCAACTAGCGATCGCACCCCATCCACCGATTCCTCTAGATGCTGCTTTACCTCCCTGTCTGTAACTGCCAACAGACCTCTTGCTGACAGTCGGGGCACAGCGTCCATTGAGGGGACAACAGGAGCAAGTGCAGCCCATTCCTGTTGCCGATAAGTAACATCTTGCATTAGCTGTGACCAGTCCAGACTATGACCATCTTTGCCATAACAAAGGTCAAACTCTGTCGTGAAATCTAACCGTAACTGTCCGGAATGAGACAATGCTTGCTCTAGCAATTGCACAACTTGAGCATGAACAACGGTTTCAATGTCCTCCCATTTGAACACTCGTATCCGAACGATTTGTTCTAAAAGTTCTCGAAAGGATGATGGATTTTGTAATTTCTGCGCCGTGTATTTGATAGCAGCCTCAGCCCAGCTATAACTGGACTTAATTCCAATCATTCTGACAAATTCTTGATTATTATCAGGAATTCTTAAGCCGCCGTAAACAATACCACCGTTATTCAAAACTAAGACACGAGACCTTGGCTTGCGATCGGGATTTGCAATTGTATCTATATAAACAGAGCCAGTGGTACGCTCACCTTGTAAATCCTCCAGCAAATTACGTAATTGCCCAGATTCATACTGTAATGCTTTTAGCATTCTTAGAACCCTCTACAAACTAGCTGCAAAATCTTTCCCTTTTGTCAGAAATAAATCATGGATATTAAGCCGCCTCCAGTATTGCGGCATAGCTTTTATAGATGGCGTCTGCCATCCCAATGACTTTTTAGCGAAGTTGGCTCCAGATTTAAAAATAGGGAGTAGAGAAGAGAGATTTTTATTAACAGCCGCAAAAACCTCTCTATCAGGTTTTGCTAGCTTCTGAAAAAGCAGGCATTAGAACCCGATTTGGCATCACAAGCTTTATCAGTTAATCAAAAACCCGATTTAGACTTCTTTTCACATTCATGAAACTTCAGAGAAGATCTAAGTGGACTAGATAACTAATGAAATTGAAGCTGAAGAAATAGATAACCCTGGTGTATCTAACCCATAGGATGACTAAACCAAGAGGACTTTGGTTGCTAGCCTACTCTCTTCATCCTGTGGTACTTTTTCTTTTGCCATACGAGTGTATGACACGTAGTACACCTTTTATAGATGTTATTTGAATTGCCCCTGATTGGCAAGAAATTCAAGCAATTTCATCAAGTATTTAAAATTTATACCTAGAAAAATAGTCGTTGCTTCATTAAGTATTTAAAATTTCCGCCTAGAAAAATAGTCGTTACTAAAGCATCGGTTCAGTAATCACCAAAACGCCGATTTTTCGTAGGGGGAGTGCCCCCGGAAAAAGCCCCAAACCCTTACGGGGCAATTATGGGGGGATTGCCCCTACCATTGATGAACCGGCGCTCTAGGAAAACTCTATTCTCAATTCAAGGACTGGATAAGAACGCTCACAACAAAAAGACCGCACCTGAGGAAGCCCCAATCGGTAGTGCAGTTGATACGCACGATTCACAAAATTAAATTATCACAGTAGCTTGTATGGTAGGGTCTGTATTTCTCCCTCACTGACAAGTTCCCGGCGCAGGTGGTTGCGTTTTCACCTGGACTTGTTTATACCCGGCTGTATTTAATAATTTTTCCACAACCAATTCGGCGCGCTCATTAGCCTGCTTCAGCACACCCTGACTACAGGCAGCTGATACAATTTTTTTGAGGGTTTCTCGTTGAGCGATCGTCTGCAACTGAGGTGCTACATCAGGTCCTAAACCTAAGAAACCGCGATTGTAGTCATACACGCTAGAACGATTCACGTCAATTTTGCTGTCAAGGATGCGGGGCGGCGGTAGCTGAAGCTGGATCGTATCGTTAACGATCTGCACGTTATCAGCTTTTAAGTCCTTTAGGTCAACCCCAGCCCTGACCTCACCATAAGCAATGTAGAGAAGTGTAGTTGAACCAACCGTATAGTTGGCCAATTTCATATCCTGACGGGTAGGAACTACGGACTCCATTGTAAAGACAGCAGTAGTCAATTCACTTGCCCCACTCACTTGACGGACAATGATAGTCCGCACGTCTACCTCAGGTTTAGGCTGGGGTGTGTTGAATATCGCATTGAGTCCTTCAAAGAAGCGAGTTCCCGATCGCAAAATGCCAATTCCAAAAAGCAGCGCGATTAATACAGTACCCCCAGTCGTCATCAACATCAGGTTTCTGAACAGTCCGGATGTCATGCTGCTAATCTGACGTTTCTGAAATTGTTCGCGCATAGTTTAGCTCCTCGTATGCAGGCTATATTGGCTCGAATAGGATTGAATTTAGATGTCGTGCTGCCAGTTGCAGATAAATTACCTGACTGATGCTACGGCGCTCTGCACATTGTTCGTGAATCAGTCACCGTTTTTAATGATATGTCTTCCTTTGAACTCCAAACACTTTACCGAAATTAATGGGTATAAAGCCTCCCCCTTCTTCTCGTCAAGGATTGGGTACAGTGGGGCACACAGGAGCCTTCATGCTAGACATAAGCAACCCTTTAGGAGAATCGACCTCTACAGGGACTTGAAGCAATCCTGTCTAAGCAAGTTGGCTCATAGATTAAAGAATCCCCGTGCGTTCACGCCGGGGAGTGTCAAAACCTGGGTCATCTAGCCAAATACTGATTTTTAGAGATAGCGGGGCATCCTTTGGAAAGAGAGGCATTAGTTTAAGTTTGTGCTAAAAGTGTTCTGACAAGAGTCACATGACAGATGAGTACTGCAAATGGGTTTAAACTTAGGCTCCATCAACGCGAGTACACAAACATTGCAATGAAAATTTCCCTTCCCTCACTCCCAACTCCCAACTCCCAACTCCCTCTTTTCAAAACACTCAGACCAGCTAAACGATTATTACTCAGCGGCGTGCTGGTAAGTGTTGGGCTTTGGACACTGCCAGTGCAAGCTCAATCTGCTAAACAGGTGACAGCGCTAGTAGAGGCGCTACGACAAGCTGCACCGCAAACGGGCAGAGCAGATGATGGTCTATACAGCGATTGGAAAATCCAACTACCAAACATTCTTCGTTGGTCTAGACTCTGTACGGGACAAGCACTAACACCCGCCCAATTTGAAGCCGACCCCACGAAAGCCCGCCAAATCCTAGCATGTGTGATGCAGGATGTGCTGGGCGATGAGTATAAAGCTACTAGTAATAATGAGTCTCTAGCCGTGCAACGTGCTGCCTCTTGGTGGATGACTGGCGACCCCAATCAATATAACAGTGGCTCAATTGCTACCTACACGAAGAAAGTTCTTGGCTTCTACCAACAGCAGCTCAATAATTCGCAGACTCAGCAGCCTGCTACTCCCGCGCAACAACCCGCAGCGAAACCAGCTGCACAACCCCCAAGCAACCCAAGTAAACCATCTTCTGTACCAGCGACGCCACCCCCGGCTAATCAAGGTAAACCTACATCCCCATCTTCATCTCAACCTCCAACCCCTGAAAGTAAACCCATCTCTCAATCTTCAACTCAACCTCCAGCCGCAGAGAGTAAACCTACACCCCCATCTTCATCTCAACCTCCAACACGGTCATTAGCTTCCGCCCCAATTTCTGATACGCAGGTGGGGACGCTGGTAGAGGCGCTACGACAAGCTGCGCCGCCAACTGACAGCGCCAACAAAGAACTTTATGGTGAATGGCAAGTTAATGCGAAAAATATTACCTCTTGGTCTCAGCAATGTATTGGAAAAGAACTGACACCCGCGCAGTTTCGAGACAGCCCAGTGACTGCCCGTGCAATTCTGGTGTGCGTGATGCGCGATGTGTTCCGCGACCAGTATTCTGCTAGTAGTAGTAATGAGTTTTTAGCTGTGCAACGGGCGGCTTCTTGGTGGATGACTGGTGATGCCACTCAATACGCTAGTAGCGCAATCGCTCCTTACACCGAGAAAGTTTTAGACTTTTATACGCGATCGCGCCTTAAGTTTTTCTCACACATATGATCTTAGACCCCATAAAAACCCTTATCGCTTAGGCAATAAACTCTCAAATCATCAGGGTACATAATGTAGCCACCCGCCTGCCAATTCCCTTGTAAGGGTAGTTCATCTATACCGATCGAGGGAGGGCAATAGTCAGTTACTCAAGAGAGCCTGGTAAAGATTTACTTGCTACCTCTTACACTTTGGACAAACAATGAAACTCAAACTCTTACCGATGCTTGCTGGAGCGATCGCCACGGTTGCCATTACTACCACTTCCCTGACAGCTTTTGCTCAAACACCGTCAACCCCGGCTCCAGCACCGTCAACTGAGGAAAGACCAAGAGTTCGTATTCGTTTCACCGACGAGCAACAAGCCAAATTTCTGGAGCTACAAAGGCAGACTCTTACTCAGATTGAAGCTGTCCTCACCCCAGCGCAAAAGACTCAGTTTGCGGCTGGTCGAGAAAACGGTACGGGACTAGGAGCTATTCAAAATCTCACCGATCCACAAAAAAGTCAAATTAGGACGATTTTGCAAGCTTTTAACTCTAAAATCGGTGACCTCCTCACAGTAGAACAGAAGCAACAAATCCAGCAAAGTCAGCCAAGCCAATAGTTAATCGGCACAGCGATCGCTTCTGTCTTGCCTCCGGTGAAAGCACCAACCTCAAGGTACTGACCAAGCGATCGCTTTTTGTTCTCTCCTACACCGATAATCCGAGCGGTGCTATAGCCGTAGCCACATAGGTTAGGGAGGGTGTTAATCGCTCTCGCGCTTGGAAGCCACTGGATTTATACTCAGCACTCAGTTCACAGTGAGCTTGCCGAACTGCACTCAGCACTCAGCACTTTGCTTTACGTTACTTACGCAGGACTTACGCACGAATACCATATATAGTAGGGGCGCACGGCCGTGCGTCCCTACTAATGGCGCTTCAAAAATCAATTTGCGTAAGTCCTGTTACGCATAAAATTGGTCTTGACGAGTCCTCAGAACTACTACTTAGGGCAGCTCAACAGAAGTTGGCTTGGCAATGTGAGGCAATCCCCAACCCAACTTTTCTCGTAAAATTCGGAAAAACTCTGGAGGTTGCAAGCGAATGAATCGCGCTGGATAAGGCGATCGCTCCATTTGCACGCGATCGTCTTGCAATACATAGCATCCAGCATTGCCATCAACCACCAAAATTAGCTGTTCGGGAGTCGCTGGAAGAATAGTTACCCGCTCGTGATTGGCAAAGACTAACGCTCTAGACGCCATAGAATGAGGACAGATCGGTACTAATTGCAGCACGGGCACTCCCGGCGTCACCACTGCTCCCCCAGCGCTCAGAGAATAAGCCGTCGAGCCAGTCGGGGTTGAGATAATAATCCCATCAGCTGCAATATCCACTGGCGCGTGACGCCCAATCTGAATTTCAAAATGGCACATACAGGTCAATGGTTCCCGATGCAGCACCATCTCATTCAGACATAATGCCTCCCACCAAAGGCGATCCTTCCGCAGGATTTGAACTGAGAGCATTGTTCGCTCTTCAATTTCATACTCTCCTGCCCTTACCTGTTCCAAGGTATGGGGAAGTTCGTTCACATAGGCTTCAGTCAGGAAACCCATGTGGCCCGTATTTACCGCTAGCAAGGGAATACCATAGGGAGCCACCTGGCGAAAAGCTGCTAAAACCGTACCATCTCCCCCCAATACGATCGCAAAACTCATCTCCTCATCAAAACCTGGAGGAGCCAGTTTATCCATCGGAGTGTGACAAACGGGAGAGTCACGGCGCGAATAGCCCAGAATTCCTCCAATGCCGGTAGCCATACAGACTTCCCAACCTGAAGCACTCAGTTTGTCTTGCAAGTCCCTGGCGATACGACAAGCCGCCGGTTTGATGTCGTTGTATATTATGCCTACTTTGGGCACGCTCACTAGTCCACGTTGTGGTCAAACGATCTGAAACATTTAGCACTTCGGCGCAAATGTTAGACAGGGGATTCCCTGTTAACTTAAACAGCCGTTTAGTCTCTAAACTACTGGTCATGCAAAGCATCGAGAGCAACAAGGAGTCAACAAACGGCTCTACTTTATCTCTTAAAGACGCTTTAAACTGGGTATCCAGTATTATTGCTTAATTAGATAATTTTAGCGTGACATATCTTAATCGCTCTAATTATGCTCAAAAACGTTTCTAGGACTTGGATTTAAACGGAGTCTTTTTCTGAGACTTCTTTTTAGTTTTGCTTTTCTCAAAATCGATTTCTTTTAACTTCTTCATAATCCGGCTAAAGTACTCTTGCAGGTAGGCTTCTAAGGTTGTGGTTTCCTTAGGATCTAAGCCAAAGACCTCGTATACTTCCTCCATTGGTGCATCCAAGGGTTTGCCAGTCGCCAACACCTCAGTAAAGGCAAGTCTGTCAGAGACATTCCAACCCCATTGAAAAAACCGCACAACTCGACGTACTCCTCGCAAGAAGCCAAGGGGGAGGCGGGCAATTTTGGCATCCTTGCCAGATAACCGTTCACATAGGCGAATGATTTCATAACCACCCCAAGCACGAGTCCCGACAACGGGAAAGGCCTTATTTTCAGTTTCTGGAATCTCAATGGCACGGACGGCAAACTTAGCAACGTCCTGAGTGTCCATATAGGCAATGGGAGAGGAATCGCCAGTAAGCCAAACTGCCTGTCCATCCAAAATCGGAATCGCATACTGACCAATTAACCCTTGCAGAAAACCACAAGGCTGCAAGATCGTGTATTTTAAACCCGATTCTGCCAAGAAAACCTCTGTACACCGCTTAATTTCCATTAGCGGGACGTGAGGAAAATTTTGAGCATCCAGAATTGAGAAGAAGACAAACCGTTCAACACCTGCTGCCACTGCTGCTTGAATCAGCGCGACTTTGCCCTCCCAATCCACCTGTTTGATGGTGAGAGAGTCGGTCGGTCGGGATGTTGCGGCATCAATGACCGCTGTGATGCCTTCGAGAGCAGGCGGCAAAGTTCCCGGGGAAGTTAGGTCGCCTTGCACAATTTCTGCGCCCCATTCTTTTAAAAAGCTCGCTTTCCTTGGATTACGAACAAAACACCGCACCTGATGGCCTTCGTCTAGGGCGCGACGAACCACCTGTCTTCCTAAAGTGCCTGTTGCACCAACGACCAACAAGTTCATCAATGATTTTTAGTAAAGAATCTTAAACTTTCTACATAATCTTATCAGAAATAATTCAACTATCCCAGAGCAAATCTTATAAAGATGCTCTCTATCGATGGATGCGGGGACGGACAGAAAATACTAGTGAATTCCTGTATCCCCGCGTTCTCGCGCCCTCTTAAGCCTCTTCTTCCCCTTCCCCGCCTTGAATTTTGAGTAATAAAAAGCCCAAGCCCAAGCCCACAAGAATCAGGGTAAAGGACAACACTGCGGCATTAAAAATCTCAGGGTTCATGGTTTCTCATCTCCTAGTGCGTTAGCAAAAAAAGTTTATAAGTCCAAGATTACCGCACCCAGATCTACTTACAGCCCAGCGCGTCTAGACTGAGGTGAAAATCTGGCGGCTAATCTAAAGGCGTCCATAGCCATAGGGGGTATTTTAGAACAGCGAGGCGGTCAACCTCCAGGAAAAGCGTTACGAATGATGGTTAGCACAGAATTGGGGATGCAATCAAAAAAAATGAACACAAGAACAACTTTCTTTACAGCACAACCTAGCTCTCAGCCAAGGCGTCCCCGATTAGCGATCGCCTTGGGAGACCCGGCGGGAATTGGGACGGAGGTTGTACTTAAGGCATTGGCAGACCCATCCGTCACCAGCAATTGTGAGGTAACGATAATTGGCAGCCAGTCGGTATTGAAATCTACCTACACCCAGTTGCGGCAAAACCTTGAGTATCAAGAAGAATTAGCCGCTCCAGATCGATTCTCAATTCTTGATATTGAGTTAGAAGCGTCAGTTGAGCGTCGAATTACTCCAGGTATGGGAAATGCGGCAAGCGGTGCGGCAAGTTTTGCTTATCTGGAAAAGGCGATCGCCCTTACTCTAGCAGGCGAGTTCGACGGCATTGTTACCGCACCTATTGCTAAGTCATTATGGAAAGCGGCAGGACACGAGTATCCGGGTCAAACTGAAGTGCTGGCGCAGTATTCAAGGGTTGAGAGATTCGGGATGCTATTTGTCGCGCGATCGCCTCATAGCGGTTGGTTGCTGCGTACCCTCCTCGCCACTACTCATATTCCCTTGCGTCAAGTCCCAGATACCCTCACACCCGAGTTGATGACCGCAAAACTGGACTTGCTAGTCGGGTGCTTGCATAGCGATTTTGGGTTAGAGACACCTCGAATTGCGATTTCTGGCTTAAATCCTCATAGTGGTGAGCAAGGTCAACTGGGTCGTGAAGAACTAGATTGGTTGATTCCCTGGTTAGAGCAAGAGCGCCAGAAACGTCCTAAGTTACAGTTGGATGGTCCCGTTCCGCCCGATACCCTTTGGGTCAAAGCGGGTCAAGCTTGGTATAACACTGCCCCTCAAAGCGGTGTTCCTGATGCCTACTTGGCGCTTTACCATGACCAAGGCTTAATCCCCGTCAAGCTAATGGCATTTGACCGAGCTATTAATACTACGATTGGTTTACCTTTCGTTCGTACCTCTCCCGACCACGGCACGGCGTTTGATATTGCAGGTCAAGGTATTGCTAATGCCACCAGCATGAAAGCGGCTATTCAACTAGCTGGGGAATTGGTGAATCAGAGAGTTATGGTGGACGGGATTAGGAGTTTCTAGCTCAACACCTTTACCCATTAGCCGGAGCTTTAGTAGACTTCTTGGGATGAGTGTTTGTCTGCTTTGCTAGGAACTTAATTAACAGCCATGATGCCCACTATTTCTACTATTCCGATTCAGCAACTGGCATCAGGCGATCGCCTTTCCATCCAAGTCTATAAATTCATCGGCGCTCAACCTGGAAAAAAGGCATACTTGCAATCCAATCTGCACGGGGCGGAAATTGTCGGTAATGCCATTATTCACCAGCTAATTGAGTTTTTGATTACTCTAGATGACACCCAGCTTACAGGGGAAATTTGGCTTGTCCCTGCGTGCAACCCCTTAAGTACCAATCAGCGAACTCATTACTTTTCTACTGGGCGTTATAACATTTTCAATGGCAAAGACTGGAATCGCATCTTCTGGGATTATGAGAAAGAGTGTGATGATTTAGAAGCTTTTGCCAAATCTCAACTTTATTTTCCGCCTGATGATATTAGAAATAATTACCTTGGACAAGTTGTATCTTGCTTTAGTAAAGAACTTAAGAAAATTCAATCATCCAGCGGATTACCTTTTAATGAGCGTTATCGATATCAATTACAATCCTTATGCTTAGATGCCAATTATGTAATTGACATCCATAGTTCCAGTAACCAAGCCATTGACTATTTATATTGCTTCCAGAGCAGAGAAGAAAGTGCTAAAGCTTTTAGGCTGGATTATGGAATCTTAATGAATGAATATGACGGTGATGCCTTTGATGAGGCATTTATGAAGCCTTGGTTGGCTTTAGAGAAGAAATTAGCAGAACTAGGAAAAGAAATTCAGTTTGATATCGAGTCTTGGACGCTTGAATGTGGTTCTGGAATGCAAATGAATCCAGAATCAGTCAAAAAAGGAGTCCTGGGCATCAAAAACTATTTAGTAGAAAAAGAAGTTCTAAAAATTCCCGGCTTGCCTTTGGCAGGAACATCTACTCACACAATAAGTTTTACAATTAAAAGTCAAATAAAAAAATACTATGCTCCCACGGGAGGAATGATACAATCGAGAGTTCCTTTGGGGAGTTCAATTAAGGAGGGGCAGATGTTGTATCAATTGCTAAGTTTTAATAAAAATGGGGAACTACCGATAGTACTTGATATTTGTGCTGAGGCAGACGGGTTAGTTTTTGACGTTTCGACTAATCATGCTGTTAATGAAGGAGAGTATGTTCTTTCTGTGATGTAGTTTAAAAAAAGAAGGAAGTAGGAGGAAAGTAACTTTTATTGGAGTGGCAACAATGTGGCGAAATGAATTTAGACAAGAATTTTCGAGCAGTGGCAGACGACAGCTAGGAACGTGGCATCGCTATTACAAGTTGGGAAGCTTCAGTTTTTTAGGAGTAGTGATGATGGGGGCGATTTTTTCAGAGAAAAAGGCGATCGCATTTCCTACTCTCTCCACTGACTGGCAAGCTTATCAAATAAGAAGTAGCACTAAACGCCTTATTGCCGATTTACCTAATATCCTGCCACCCGCTAACCTTCCTATTAATCCAGGTGGCGTGGTGAAGGTACCACCTCTGAATCGTCCTGAAGCCTCTGTACCAATACAGCAACAACCCATAAGGTCTCCTGTGACACTTCCCCCACCCGTCTTTCCGAGGGATGGAATTCCTACATTCAGCGTTCCTGCCGTACAATCTATCCCAGGCAATACATCCCAGTCGAGCGATCGCCAAATGGGAAACACCTCTCCTACTCTCAGTTCACCGCCAGTTATTGAATTTGGTCAGCCATTACCTAAGGCAAGAGGTGGGCGAGTCAAGCTAAGTTAGCGGTTTTAACCATCACTCTAAACAGTTGCACATTGAAAGGATGAAACTGTAGGGGCAATCCCCCCGTGGTTGCCCCCAAACTGACGGGGGCTAGGCACAGGAGCACTACCCCTACAACCAGGCTCGGACGCAACTATGCAACGCCTTTAATTCACCATTCCCTAACGGCTTAGAAATTATTCGTTTCCGGTTTGGGACCAACTGAACCCGGTTGATTGAGGAATAAATTATCAGCCGCTTCGTTTTGATAAATACATTTGATGTCAGGCTTACTGTTCAAATCGCCTGTAAAGCCAAACGTATTCATTCGCCGTTTGCAGTCACGCACCTGATCTGATGATACGAGTTGCTTCTGTTCCAAGATTGACCAGTTATTTTGACGCAAGACACACCCAGGTCGCATAGTGGGCTGAGTAACGTAGACATTAAACGGGTTTAGCGTCACGAACACCCGCATATCAGAAACCATCGCGCTAGCTCCATACTGAACACAAAGTTCAGCATTAGGTGCGCTGCGGTCAATGGTTATGCTGGAGGCAACATTTTCTGTGTTGAGAGTTGCTGTGGAGGTAAAAGCAATACCAATCCCAATTCCCAGAATAAAAATGCCTCCCATAATGGCTATGGTGGCGTAGTTGAATATAGAAGGCTTAGAAGCCGGAGCTCTCTCTCTAGAGTCTCTCTCTCTAGAGTCTCTCTCTCTAGCATCTCTAGGGTCGGTGAATCTGGATTTACTACGTTTCATCGTTGCTTAAGTCGATAAGGGAACTGGCAGGGAGTAGTTGCAACTGCCCTCCTTCTTTCAGTATGCATAATAGATGCTCAATTCTGCTGAGTTGTTATGGGTCATTGGTCATTGGTTCATTGGTCATCGGTCATTGGTCATCGGTCATTGGTTGTTTATCTAAGGGCAAGCTGACTGTAAAGGTAGTTCCTGCGCCCACTTCACTTTCAACAGTAATCTGACCGCCGTGTAAGTTTACACACTTTTTGACGATTGATAACCCTAATCCTGTTCCTGCGATCGCACCTACATTACTTGCTCGTGCAAAAGACTCAAATAACTTTTGCTGGTCTTCTATCGGGATGCCAATCCCCTCATCCTGCACTTGAAAAATTACGTTGTTCTCTTCGCAAGTGAGCCTAACCTGAACTTTGCCTCCATCGGGTGAATACTTAAGAGCATTAGAGATGAGATTGGTGAAGATTTGGCGTAGCAGCTTCTCATCCAGATCAGCATTTGTAAATTTGCCTACGCTTGTAAAAGTTAGGTTATATTTATCACTTACTGTAGATCGCAGTTCATCTATTAATTCATTAATAAAGGCTACTAAGTTTAAAGGAGCTGGATTGAACTCCAGCTTTTCAAATTCAGCTTTGTTAACAAACAGCACATCATCTACTAAGGCAGTCATGTGTTTAATCGCTGATTGAATGCGCTGAAAATGCTTGAGTTGCTTATCGTTATCCCATTTATGGCCGTACACTTCAAGCAGTTCCGCAGAAGATGCAATTGTTGTCAATGGTGTGCGGTACTCATGGGAGATTGTTGTGATGATGCGGGATTTCAGTTCGCTAAGTTCTTTTTCTTGAGCTAGTGCTTGGCGCAGCTCAACTTCTAACCCACGCAGTTGCTCGTTTGCCAGTTTTAGCTGAAGCGTGCGTTCCTCAACCCGATGTTCCAGGTCTTCATTAACTTTTTGCAACTGTTCTTCTCTCAGATTCAGAAGTTGCCGAATCTTGCTTCGCTCAATAGCGTAGTGAATGGCACGCACTAATAAATCGCTCTCAACTTGCCCTTTGACTAGATAATCCTGAGCACCTTTTTGAACAGCTTCAATCGCCGCCGATTCGTCTTCAAGACCACTGAGGACGACAATCGGGACTGTTGGTGCTTGAGTGCAGACTTGGGAAACAGTAGTTAATCCATGACTATCTGGAAGAGACAAATCTAGCAGTACCAAATCAAATGGTTCTTTACGTAGATATTGAAGCGCCTCTTGCAAGCGTCTACTTTGGGTCACCTGAAAACTGGTGGAGTCCACGAATTCTAGTAACTCGCAGATTAAATCGGCATCCCCCAGATCGTCTTCAACTAGTAGAACTTTGATAGGAGCGCTGCTCATCGGTTTCTCCGAGGCGGTAATTTGACAATAGTGAACCAGAAGTCTTCAATCGACCGAACGATGTGAATAAATTCTTCTAGACCTAAAGGTTTACTGACATAGCAGTTAGCACCTAAATTATAAGAGCCTAAAATATCTTCATGAGTGTCTGAGGTCGTTAATATGACGACCGGAATATGCATTAAGGTGTTGTCGCTTTTTATATCTTGTAGCACTTCTCGACCACTCTTGCGAGGGAGGTTGAGGTCGAGCAAAATTAAGTCGGGTTCCGTCACATTAGTATAGTTACCTTCCTGGCGCAGATAAGCGATCGCCTCTACACCATCTCTTACAACATTGAGGTTGATCTGCAATTTAGAGTCTTTTAATGCCTCCTTAGTCAGTTCAATATCCCCAGCATCATCTTCAACTAACAAAATCTCAATTTGCCTGCTATTCTCGATCATGAAATCGCGCCTATATATTCCTCAATAGCTGGGAGTGTAAAGAAGAAAGTAGTTCCTCGTCCGGGTTCAGATTCAAACCAAATCCTTCCACGGTGGCGCTCTACAATCTTTTTACAAACAGCTAATCCAATACCCGTACCTGAGTATTCTTCTTTTGTGTGCAGGCGTTGAAAAATCACAAAAATCCGCTCTGCATATTGGGGTTCGATGCCGATGCCGTTGTCTTGAACAGAAATCGTCCATGACTGGTCGTGCAGCGCCGCTTTGATTTGAATTTGAGGCGGTTGTTCGCCATGAAATTTGATGGCATTGGCTATCAAGTTCTGTAGTAATTGCCCCATTTGCGTGGGATTAGCTTTAACCGTTGGCAAGGGTTCCGTTGTGATGACGGCGTTGCTCTCCTCAATAGCGGTACTAATATCGCGGAGGGTGCGATTGAGTACCGCTCCCAAATCGATCAGTTCTAGAGAAATCTCCCCTTTACCGACTCGCGAGTAGGTCAATAAATCTGTAATTAGAGCTTGCATCCTTACAGCACCATCTGTAATGTATGCCATGTATTTGTCGGCTTTCTCATCGAGCTGACCTTGATAGCGTTTGGCTAGCAAGTCTGTATAGCTCTTAATCTTTCGCAATGGCTCTCGCAGGTCGTGGGAAGCTACATAGGCAAACTGTTCTAGCTCTTGATTGGAGCGAGCCAGTTGTGCGATCGCTTGTTTGAGT
>DATNQT010000114.1:0-4753 GCA_036703885.1 Candidatus Sericytochromatia bacterium | reverse complement strand
AAAAAGCAGATTATTTGGGCAGCTGTTTGGCTAATTTCCCTTTGTACGGTGAGCTGGCTGGTTTTTGGGTCACCAACAGCTCAAGGGATGCTTTTACCCTTTGGAGAAACGTACCACGTAGTTAGCGTTCACTATCCTCTCGAATACTTACCCTTTCTCTTTGTTGTTTGGGGGGCTTTACAATTTGGTCAGCGCGGGGCTGTTGTGGGAATAGCGATCGCATCTGGCTTCGCGGTGATAGGAGTAGCTTTGGGTAATGGTCTATTTATTGCTAAAGCTAATAACTTGAGTGAGGCAATCCTACTCCTACAGGGTTTTGTTGGCATTGTTGGGGTAAGTGCCCTGCTCTTGGGAGCGGCTGTTACAGAACGCGCCTCAGCACAAGCCAACTATCGCCACATCTTCGAGAACGCGGTTGAGGGCATCTTTAAATCCACACTGGAGGGACGTTATAGTAGCGTCAACCCTGCCTTAGCACGGATATATGGTTATCAATCGCCAAAGGAATTGATTGCCAGTCTTACCGATATTTCGCAGCAAGTTTACGTGAATTCTCAACGCTATACCGAGTTGGTTCAGCAGCTTCACGAGGAAGACGGGGTATTAGGGTTTGAGTCACAAATTTATTGCAAAGATGGCAAAGTAATCTGGATTTCCCAAAATATTCAGGTTGTCCGGGATGCTAGCGGTGCATTGGTTGGCTACGAAGGCACTGTACAAGACATCACAGCGCGTAAGCAAGCCCAAGAGGCACTAGCTCTGGAACATCAAGAGCTGGAAAACCAAGTTAAGGAGAGAACAGCAGCTCTCAGGGAGTCAAATCAGCAACTGCGACGAGAGATTGTTGATTATAGGCGAATAGAAAAAGCCCTGCGGGAGAGCGAGAGACGATTTCGCCAGTTAGCAGAAAACGTCCATGAGATCTTTTGGATCAGATCCCTCGATCGCCCTGAGATTCTCTACATTAGTCCTGCCTATGAGAAAGTTTGGGGTCGTACCTGTGAAAGCTTGTATCAACAGCCCCTCTCTTGGTTGGATGCTATTCATCCTCTTGATCGCGATCACACATTCACAGCTTTTAGAAAACAAACCCAAGCCGACTACGATGAGGAGTATCGGATCGTGCGCCCTGACGGGTCAATTCGTTGGATACGCGATCGCGTATTTCCCGTACATGACGAACAAGGTAGACTTTACCGCCTAGCTGGGATTGCTGAAGACATTACCACTCGCAAGCAAGCCGAAACCGAATTACAGCTACAAGCTCGCCAACGACAACTATTTGCTGAAATTACCCTCAAAATTCGCCAGTCATTACAGCTAGAAGCAATTCTTCAAACCACGGTTGCTGAAGTACGGTATATTCTTCAGGCTGACCGAGTTGTAGTTTACCAACTGAAGTCTGATGGCTCAGGAAGCATCGTTACTGAAGCCGTTGTTCCTGAATGGTTCAGTATCCTAGGACAAAATATTAACGACCCTTGCTTTGTCGAAGCTTACATACATCAGTATCGCGAAGGACGGATTCGGGCAATTGATGACCTGCAACAGGCTGATGTTCAAACCTGTTATGTAGAAATGCTCGAACAGTTTGGCGTGAGAGCCAACTTGGTAGTACCCATTATCCAACGGGAAACACTCTGGGGCTTACTGATCGCTCATCAGTGTACCAGTCCCAGACAGTGGAAAAGCTTTGAAATTGAACTATTGCGTCAACTTGCTGACCAAGTGGGGATTGCTCTGGCTCAAAGCTGGCTCCTAGAACACGAAACCGAAACAACACAGCAATTAGCTCAACAAAATCTCCATCTAGAGCAAGCCAAAGGAGAAGCAGAAGCAGCAAATCGCGCTAAAACCGAATTTTTGGCAAACATGAGCCATGAACTGCGCACTCCTTTGAACGGTATTTTGGGATATACCCAAGTCCTAAAGCGAGAACCTTATCTTAGTGCCAGACAACAGCAGGGCTTAGAGATTATTCAGCAGTGCGGCGAACATTTGTTAACCCTGCTCAACGACATTTTAGACCTCTCCAAAATCGAAGCCCAGAAAATGGAGCTATGTCTGAGTGATTTTCAATTTCCCCAGTTTCTACAAAGCATTATCGAAATCGTCCGTATCCGTGCCGAGCAAAAACACATTTTCTTTAAGTATCAAAAGCTTTCCCAACTCCCTAGCTGTGTTCGGGGTGATGAACGACGGTTGCGCCAAATCTTGATTAACCTCCTCGGCAATGCTGTGAAGTTTACCGATACTGGCGGGGTAACGTTTAAGGTTGGCTATGTCAGTGAGGGGAGTGGGGAGTGGGGGCAAGGGGGAGAGGTTTTTACCAACAGCTCACAAGAAAATTCTTCCCCAGCCTCCCCTGCTCCTGCTGGGAAGATACGGTTTATTGTGGAAGACACTGGCATTGGTATTGCACCGGAGCAATTAGCAGACATTTTTTTGCCGTTTCATCAAAGTGGTGACCATCATCGTCAAGTTGAGGGTACAGGACTGGGACTAGCAATTAGTCAACGATTAGTTCAGATGATGGATACCTCACTTAGGGTAGAGAGTGTTTTGGGTCAAGGCAGCACTTTCTGGTTAGATTTAGATTTACCGGAAATATCTGTATGTCCAGGAACTACTAAGATTAAAAAATGTGCGATCGTCGCTTATCAAGGTCACAAGCGAACAGTGCTAATTGCCGACGATAAATGGGAAAATCGTTCGTTTCTTGTCAATCTTCTCTCGCCTTTGGGGTTTGACACCCTCGAAGCAATAGATGGTCTAGACTGTCTGAATCAATCGCTTAAAATTAAGCCCGATCTGATTTTGCTTAATCTCGTCATGCCCTCAATGGATGGCTTGGAGGTGGCGCGACAAATCAGGCGATCGCTCATAAATGATATTGTGGTCATAGCCACCTCAGCAAGCGTTTTTGACTACAATCAACAGGAGTGTTTGGCAGCAGGCTGCAATGGCTTCATCCCCCAGCCCATCCGCACAGAAAATCTTTTTGAACAGTTAAAGGTGCATCTGGGGTTGGAATGGATTTATGAGGAGCCTAGCGGTCAAAGCCTTAGCCTTTCATCTTTATCCTTGAACTCTTCCTCAGCAGAAAACTTCTTTCTTGCACCACCTGAATCGGAAATCGCTACCCTATATGAGTTGGCGATGATGGGTGATATCAAAGGTATTAGCAAACGAGCTAAGAAAATTGAACAGCTAGATGAGCGATTCGTGCCGTTTGCCCAACAGCTGTGTCAATTAGCTGAAGGCTTTCAGGAAAAACAAATTCTGGAGTTTGTTAAAAGATACGTAGCACAGAAAAAATAAGTTTCAACGCAGGGAAAAATGATTTACTTTCCGCGTTACATTATTTAATTAATCAAAATCGGAGAAAAATCGTCTCCTTGATTAGGGGATGAGGTAGAGCAATTCAGTAACAAGCTCTGCTAATTTAGTAATTTTCCAAACAAATGCCAACTTACCTGATTCCGCTAAGTTGGAGAAATAGTCCCTCAGTGGCGATGCATAACGCAGTAATGAAAGTATATTGGCTTACTCAGTACTTTTAAGTTAGGTGTTATGGCGGAAAAGCCATCCCTGAGGATGAAGATGTATAGCAGCTTATTCACCGAAGTTGGAGGTGAAGATGATGGAGCGATCGCAAAAATTAACTCAAAAGGATTGGCGTTTGACACAGGCAATTAGAAATTCCCTTGGGGATACCTATACTGTTAACCCATCAGACCCCACAAAGGCTTCATCCCAGCCGCTAGAGGAGATGTGGGAAAACCCGCATTTCTTGCAACGGATGCTCAAGACGACTCCGAACCTTTGGTACATTTACGATTTGCTCTCCAAAAAAAATATCCACGTCAATCATCAGGTTGCTGAAGCACTAGGCTATACCGGGTCAGAAGTCAGCGAAATGGGAGTAGATGTATTACCACGGCTTTTTCATCCTGATGATGTAGGAAGGATGACCGAACATTTCAAACGCTTGTCATATGCCACGGATGATGAAAGCTTTGAAATTGAGTACCGGATGAGCCACAAGGATAGGGAATGGCGTTGGTTCAAAAGTCGGGAAACTGTGTTTACAAGGAACGCTGACGGTTCGCCTCAGCAAATTTTGGGGTGCTTGGAGGATATAACCGAACGTAAGCGGGTGGAAGAAGCTCGCTTGGAGAGCGAACGACGATTCCGTACCATCTTTGACCAGACATTTGGATTCATTAGCTTACTGAAGACCGATGGCACTGTTCTGGAGGCTAACCAAACCGCACTTGACTTTAGTGGACAAACCTTAGAAGAGATTATCAACCGCCCGTTTTGGGAAGCACGATGCTGGACGATTTCCCCAGAAACCCAGGAACAGCTAAAAAACGCGATCGCTTCATCGGCTAAGGGTGAGTTTGTCCGTTACGAAGTGGAGATTCTCGGTGCAGGAGACGCGGTGAGGAGCATTGACTTCTCCCTCAAGCCAGTGCGGGATGAAACAGGTGAAGTCATACTACTGATTTCTGAAGGTCGCGATATTAGCGATGCCTGCGGCGAGGTGCACTTACGCCAGCAGGTGAAAGCCTTGTTGGCAGGACAAAATCATATCCTGGAAATGATTGCCAAAGGGGCAAAGCTTTCGGATGTTCTGCAAAAATTAGCTCACTTAATTGAAAAGCAATGCTCTCAAATACAGTGTTCTATCCTGCTGCTCGACAAAAACGGGGTCAATCTTCGACTTGGTGCTGCTCCCAGTCTTCCC
>DATNQT010000113.1:0-3359 GCA_036703885.1 Candidatus Sericytochromatia bacterium | reverse complement strand
AGCTCAATGCACTCGACAACACTATTAATATCATCCAATGCTGAGATCACAATGACTGGGATATGGCGTAGGGTTGGGTCAGTCTTAAGATGCTCCAGCACTTGATAGCCGTTCATGTGTGGCATCATGATGTCGAGCAGCACCAGATCGAACGGCTCTTGTCGTATCAGCTCCAGTGCTTGTACTCCATCTTCTGCTAGGGTGACCGCGTGCCCCTGTCGTCGAACCCGCCGCGCCAGCAGATCGCGGTTCGCTTCATTATCATCAACGACTAACACACGGCTTTGTTCAGGTTTCATGAACTGACTTTTTTCTCCAATAGCGCCTGAATCTTACTGAGTAAACGTGAAAACTCCACAGGCTTAGTATCGTAGTCGTCACATCCTACCTCCAAGCATTTTGCCCGATCGCCCGCCATCGCATGAGCCGTCAGAGCGATAATCGGAATACTATTTGTTTCAGGTGTGGCTTTGAGCTGCTGCGTTGCTTGCCAGCCATCCAGTACGGGCAAACTCATATCCATTAAAATTAGGTCAGGATTGTGCGATCGCGCTAGCTCAACTCCCTGTGCGCCATCAAGAGCAATGAGAACTTCGTGTCCTTTGCGCTGCAAACGTCGGGATAGCATATCCCTATTCATTTCGTTATCTTCGACTAAAAGGATTGTGGGCATCAGTGTTCTCTTTCCAACGATCGCGGCTCCTACTGATCACAGCTAAAGGTTACACTTTGAGGTTTTCGGAGGAACTTACGTCGAGTACAAGCTGACGCACTTGCTCCAACAACTGTTCGCGAGTGTATAGTCCCTTTTGGAGAATATTTTCCACGCAACCATTGAGCCGTTGGCGGTCTTCAGGAGTGATGTCTTTAGCTGTGAGTACTACGACAGGAATAGAACGCCATGATTCGTTTTGTTGCAACTCATTGACAAATGTGAATCCGTCCATTTCAGGCATCATCAGGTCAAGCAGGATTAACTCAGGTTGATTGTCTGCCATCCGCTCCAATGCTATACATCCGTTTTCAGCCTCCATCACCGTACAACCCTCCTTCTCCAACATCCGGCGCATCATCTCGCGAGTTGCCGCATCGTCTTCAACCAGCAGGATTGGGAAAGAGGAGCGATCGCATTTGTGTTTCTTGAGAATAGCACTGAGGCGATCGCGGTTGATCGGCTTAGTTAAGTAGTCCGATGCCCCTAGTGCATAGCCCATATTCTTGTTATCCACTATCGTCAGCATGATTACCGGAATATCTGCTAATTCAGGATCGACCTTCAGCGCCGACAGCACAGCCCAACCATCCATACTCGGCATCATCACGTCCAACGTGATGGCATCCGGCTGCAATTTTTTCGCTAAAGCCAGTCCCTCTTCACCATTCAAGGCACTTGCTACCTGAAATCCTTCCTTGGTTAAAAAGCGTTGCATCAGGTCATGTACAGTTGGGTCGTCATCGATAACCAGAACTGTCTTCGCCCCAACTTGTAGGAGTTCGGATTTCAACGGCAAAAGCTGGGTTGGCTGAGTTTTGGGTTCACTCACCTTTGCCGGAAGCTGGATAGTAAAGGTAGAACCCTTGCCAACCTCACTCTCGACAGTTACATCTCCACCCATCATTTGGCAGAGTTTCTTCGTAATCGCCAACCCCAGTCCAGTACCCCCATACTGGCGCGTAGTCGAGGCATCAGCCTGAGTAAACGCCTCAAACAACTTCGACATCTGCTCAGTTGTCATACCAATGCCTGAATCCGTCACTCTGAAAGTTATCCAATCCTGAGTATTAAGGGAAGACTTGGAGAGTTCTGAAAGTGTCCCCATGTCTTCTCTGGCTCCCTCTCTACTTACCGTTAGAGTAATCGTGCCCTGTTTGGTAAACTTGCAGGCATTGCTGAGTAGGTTGAACAGACTTTGACGCACTTTGGTCAAGTCAGCTTGCATTGAGCCAATATCGTTGGCGCACTGTACGTTGAGGATATTGCCGTTCTTCTCTACTAAGGGGTGGATAGTTGTCACCACGTCCTCAGTTATGCCTGCTATATCGAAACTCTCTAGGTACACTTCCATCCGACCTGCTTCAATCTTTGAGAGGTCAAGAATGTCGTTAATCAGTCCGAGTAAATGCTTGCCTGCTTTGTGAATCTTCTGTAAGTCGGGAATAAATTCTTCCGGTTCTAAGTCTTCCGCTTCCTCTTGCAACATCTCGCTGTAGCCAATAATTGCGTTTAGGGGTGTACGGAGTTCATGACTCATGTTGGCGAGAAATTGGCTCTTGGCACGGTTGGCAGTTTCGGCGGCATATGCAGCCTGTTGCAGTTCTGCTTTTGCCCGTTCGCGTTCTTCTTCTGCCTGCTTGCGCCGAGTAATGTCTTGAACAGTACCTTCGTAGTAGAGTAACACTCCCTGGGCATTGCGAACAGCTCGTGCATTCTCACTAATCCAGAGTACTCTGCCGTCTTTGCCATAGACTTGAGACTCAAAATCTGACACGGTATCGGACTTTTGGATTGAATGCCTGAACTCCAAACGGCGGTTAGGGTCAACATAAAGTTGCCGCTCGATATTACTAAGATTGGCGCTCAGTTCCTCAGGCGACTCGTAACCATAGATACGTGCGAGTGCAGGATTAGCACTGAGGTAATGTCCATCTGGTGTCGTCTGAAAAATTCCATCGACAGCATTTTCAAAAATAGTGCGATATTTCTCTTCAGCTTGCCGCAGAGCCTCCTCAGACTGTTTTCGTTTGGTCAGACTGCGGGCAAATGCGACCAAAACATAAATTACGATCGCCAATACAAGTAGTGAAAAAGCAAGGACTAAGTATTTTTTTCGAGAAAACTTGTCTATCCGTTTTTGCAATAATTCATCTAGAGCAGGAGATACTACATCATAGAGTTTAAATTGAGCATCCAGGGCTTTCGTTCCTGCCGTAAAATAGTCGGCTGATTGAATACCAATGGTAGAGGCACGAATTATTCTTTGATTGACTACTTCTACAAATAGATTGGTAGCCTTTAAGCTGTCTTGAACATAGAGGTTGAGTTGAGGTTTTATGGCAGGATTTTTTTGAAAAGCAACTTGTAAGCCTCTGTCTAATGAATTATTGCCATTTTTTATCAAACCCGACAGGAGGCTAATCTGTGCTTTTTCATCCACACTTATCCTCTGTTGCGCCGCCACACCTGTACCCAAGCCTCTTACCTGACCTGTAGTGTCAATTATATAGGGGAGCTTGTTGACTAAAGCATCCATCAGATAATAACTATCAAGAACTGGGTCGAGAATCAAGTTTGAAGTATCTGCAACATGAGCCATTAAGGAGAGAATTTCGTTAATTAGTGCAGTATGCGCCTCAAAGCT
>DATNQT010000112.1:0-9748 GCA_036703885.1 Candidatus Sericytochromatia bacterium | reverse complement strand
GACACAGCGCTATCACGGCGGCCCTGGATGCGACGGATGGGAATGTACGGAAAGTCCAGAAGTTGAGCCGCCATCGTAAGCTTGACACCCTCATGATTTATGACGACAATCGGGGCCGTGACCAACAGGACGTTACCGATTTGCTTGATGGGATGTTTTGAGCGATCGAGCTTGCCAAAATTCAGCAAGTACCTGATGTAGGAGCAAGGGTTTGGGGCTGTCTATCAGGATATAGTTGTTTCCTGACATAGGAAAGGGTAGAGAGTGCAGAGACGGCTCCCCTTACTTGGTCGGGCCGCACTTCTAAGTATTTCTGCAATTGCTCTAAGTTGCGGTGGCCGCTGATTTCTTGAATAATCCGCAATGGAATACCCGCGTTGCTCATCTGAGTGAGTGCTGACCTTCTGAGGCTGTGGGTGGAAGCGCCGATGATGCCGACTTTTTCGCAGGCTTCTTGGAACAGGTGAGAGGCGGCTTCCGGGTTTGCGTGTTTCCAGCGGTGGTTGAGATGGCGGCTGGGGAATAGGTAAGGGTGTTCGGGATGTTTGTAGGTTTCTAATAGCAGCCTCAACTCTTGAATGATCGGGATAGTGCGGGTGCCGAGCTTACCTTTGGTGTTGCCCTTGCGGATGATCATTTCGGAGCGGATGACATTCGCTGGGGTGAAAACATCGATGACTTTCAAGCTGCAGGCTTCGGCAATCCGGCAGGCGGTGTACAGACAAATCCCAAAGAGAGCGCGATCTCGGTCACTCTGCAAACCTTCGTTGAACAAGAGTTCGATTTCCTCTTGCGTGAATATCTTGGCCTGTCCGTGTCCCTCTATTTTCATGCTTGGTGTATACCCGACCTAACGCTTGAAAGTCTGGCATACTTGTTACATTGCTGCATCAGTCTGAGAGATTTCTTAATGCCGTGGTGGCGAACGAACGCTACGAATTAGCTGAGTCGCTAAGCATTGTCCTTGCGTCGTAACGCTAGTTTGAGTGTGTCAGCCCTAAAAACCGTTAGCTCAATCAACAAAAAGGTAGAGGAAATGTTGGGCTTATTGGCATAAAGTAAAAAACGTCAGCCAAGTATTTAAAGTAATGACAAGTACAGCATTCGATCGAATATTCCGGGATAGCAACGGTGAAATTGTTGTGGCTCAGCCGCCCAACCTACCGCTGATTGTCACGTCGGGCAGCGAGTTTGCTGAAACTTGTTTTAACAACAGGTGAAATCTATACAGCGTTAGACTTGGTAGCTTTTGGCTCTTTGTTTACTTGGGCGTGGGAGGAATTATTTCAAGGTGTGAATTATTTTCGGAGAGCGCTAGGTTTTTGCGTACTGATTGGTGCGATAACGTTAAAAATTCTCAAGTTATACTGATAACCTTTCAAGCGCACGATACTGTGCGTGGGAAATATTTTGGTATTAGGCATCATTTTTCTGCCACTGCTCGTAGGTGATGCGTGGAAGCTCGAAGCGCTCTGTTGTACGGCAATAGTAAGACGGAGAGCCAAGCCGGCCGATGGGAGCAAAGCCGTTAATATGTAGGCGATCGCCAAGAAGACGATCGTCAATATGGAACATAACCACCTGCCCAATGAAAAGCGTGTAAATTCCTAGCGGTTGTTGGCTGTGGAGTACGCATTCCAAACTGGCTTGAGCTTCAGCTATGCGAGGAACCTTAACCCGCTTTGATGCCGCCGAATGTAAACCAGCAGCCGTGAGTTCGCTTTCTTCTGTTGGGAAGTTGGCAGAAGAAATATTCATGGCCGTCAACAAATCTTCTGTCACCAAATTCACCACAAACTCACTACTCAAAGTGATATTTTTCCCCGTATCTTTCATGCTGCCATCATCTTTATTGCCAATACTGATGATTAGGTATAAAGGGTCAGCACCCACTGCGTTAAAGAAGCTAAAGGGTGCGAGATTGATTACACCCTCCGTATTTTGTGAAGTTACCCAAGCAATCGGACGGGGAACGACAAGATTTGTCAATAACTTATAGTTATCTTGAGGAGTGTTGGAGTTGGGATCGACGTGCATGGTGAATATTCAGTTTTGTTCAAGTATAAAAATTATAGCTCGCCCAACGTACCAGCTAGATGCAGAGGTTCGGGAGAGTCCCTCAACATTTTCTTGGCGATCGGGTAGTGCCCTAAAGGTAAGGATGGTTGAAATTCCTTGGCAGTCTGGAGTTCATTGATTTACTACCGTGTACAAAGATCCAAGTATCTGCTCAGGACAGGGTTCAAAGTGCTGATTATTTCGTTAATGTCTTGGCTTTGTAGCTGCAAAAGCATTAAAAAAGCCTAGATACTTCAGGTCTGTAAGGTTGGCTCCAAGCTCTGAAAGCCTTACATGAAAAGAGCTATGTCCACCCTTACCTAAATAGGACTACCGGCAATTCTGTGATGCCCTCCTCGTCAAGGATATGCGGTTTGCTTATCACCTCAAAATCAGGAGAGCCTATCAAAATGTATTTATTTGATACTAATGGTAAATTCATTAACAAAAATTGTTAAAGGCATCTTGAAAAAACTGCCCAAAAAAGATTATCCTGTATTGATCACTCGTCTGTTCTTTGAGTGCTGGTTATCTTACAGCAGATTGCAGGTAAATAGAGTACAATCAAGGGACTGCATCAAAAGGGATAATGAAAGCATACTCCATCGACTTCCGAGAAAAAATAGTCAAAACGAACAAGGTAACACCTCGATCAGAAAAATAGCGTCTAGATTCGATGTGAGCAAAAGGGCGTTGCTGAATTAATGGATGAAGCGCGCGGGTACAGGAACATCACCAAACTTGAGGTAATGAATTAATAGACGAAGCGAGTGACGCAGCATTTCTCTGGACTTGGAATAGCATAAAGTTTTGCGGTGTAGACGAGCTAAATAATGACGTAAGCGCGTGTTCTCTCCTTCTACTCTGAAAAATAAATTGTTAGCCAATATAATTATTATATTGGTCGAAGAACCTATGAATTTATTGGATTGTATTGTCTGATAAATTGAGCAAGTTATTGTCAGAAAAAAAGCCGGGATTCAACTTAAGATATTGTCTACTAATTTTAACAAAAAGGTAAGGATTCAGGTCATGTAAAAAACAGTAAAACCTATACGGTGTAACAATTCGATCCAATAATCATCAAATATCCATTCTTATTAAGAAACCAGGAAAGCTTTGATTGTCGTACCTATTGAGAATTAAGCTGTTGATTTAGCGAAGGCTTGAATTGTAGAAGTCCTTCTGTGACTACGTTTCAGATACCTGAATCCTTACACAAAAAGTAGAAACCAAAGTTAAAAAAGTTAGACTAAAAAAGTTGGATGGCTGGGATTTTTCAAAAATACCAGTAAGATGAATCACATCTGCGGAATGTGGGTTAAAATTGATGATATTTTGAGTATAATTGCTGATTGAAAAATGTTTCCCTAGCTTAACTTGTCAGCAATAGTCCTAACCTTATACTCTGCACCAATCCAGAATAATATTTATAGAAATCAGACAGGGGAAGAGCTTCAGCCAAGTGCGTACAAATTTCCCGTTTTGGCACGGTGATGCTCTGTTGAGATGTTGAAATTACCCGTTGCACGAGTAGCAATTTTTCCAACCTAAGTCCCAATCTTTTTACCAGAACTGACAGTAAATTTAAAAATAGAGTAAAGACAATGGCTATAAGTAATCAAGAATCTTCTCACATTTTAGTTCCAACCTATAAATACCCCTTTCCGCTTGATTTAAAACGGGCTGCTTTGCTTGTAATTGATATGCAAAATGCCTTCTGTAATCTGGAGGGTTTCTGTGGCAATGAGTTGGGAGCAGATCTATCCGCTGTGCGTGTAATGATTCCTAGCCTCCAGAGGATGGTTGCTTGGGCAAGAGAACATGGGCTGCTAATTATTTATACGCGAGAAAGCCATTTACCTGATCTGTCAGATGTTACGCCCAGTAAAAAAGAACGATACATCAATGCAGGTTACCCCATCGGTAGTTTGGGTAAAATGGGACGCTTTTTAATTCAAGGTGAGCCAGGAACTCAACTGATTGAAGAATTACAACCTCTCGACACTGAATTGCAAATAGACAAACCTGCCCAATCTATATTTGTTTCCACCAATTTGGAGACTCTACTGCGGCAACACAATGTTACTCATCTCCTGTTTACAGGAGTTACCACTGAGTGCTGTGTGCTAGGCAGTTATCGCCATGCCAGCGATCTAGGTTTTTACTGCCTATTACTAGAGGATTGCTGTGCGGCATTAACACCGTGGGAACATCAGGCTGCCATTGATGTAGTGCTTGGAGAAAACGGCGCAATTGGTTGGGTTACATCTTCCGATAAATTGTTAACGCTTTAATGACGAATTTGATCTGCCCAAGGCGTGAGTTGTTGAAAACTCCACTTCAATCCGTAGTCAATCACTAATCCAATTATCCCAATTAAGGCAATGCAGAACAAAACTTTATCGGTTTGCAAAAAACGTTGAGCTTGAATAATTTTGAATCCTAAACCATTTTGGGAAGCTACCAACTCAGCAATCACTAAAAAGTTCCAGGCACCCGAAATATTGACGCGAAGGGTATCAAGAACACTGGGAAATGCGGCAGGAATAATCACTTTAAACACAACATCTCGACGAGTTGCACCAAGTGTATAAGCGACGTTAATCATCTCGTTGGGAATAAACTTGACTGCATCTGCAACCATGATGGCGTTATATAGCACAACCCCCAACATGATAATCAGGATTTTAGAGGGTTCTTCTAAACCCAACCAGATGACAATTAGAGGAACAAAGGCTGTGACTGGCATATAACGAACCGTGCCAACAATCGGCGCAAAGAGACTATCTAGACTGTAAAACGTCCCCATCGCCAGTCCTATGGGTACACCAATAATCCCTGCAACCACAAAACCTGCCAGAACACGAGTGCTACTCGCTAGGACATCTACGATTAAGTTTTCATCGGTGAACATTTTGATTCCGGCATCAATCACTGATGCTGGTGTTGGCAAGAACATGGGGGGCACGAGTTTAAGGGAACTGATCGCCATCCACAACAGCAATGGCACAATTAGAGCAAGCCCAACAAGCAGCAATGATAACCATCTGGGAAAACCCTGACGTATACTCCAGAAAACTGACGGTTTCAAGTAGCGATATTCACGGGGGGCAGGTTCAGGCGTTGTCATAGTAGATTGAGCCATTGAGAGTACCTTTACTATTATTTTTGGCAAGAAACTAGAGTCTGTCCGCACAGTTTGATTTTGTTAACACAAAGGATTTGGACAAGTATTCAGCCTTACAAAGGACTTACGCAAAATTTCGTATTTTCTTAGAGCTTTAGCCTTAGTTGTTCAAAAAAATGCAGACAACAATAGCTTGCGAAGGATTAAGCTGTTCTGCATTTAAACTGTATGTCAAGAAATAATCAAAGTCTTGTGAGATGGGCTTCGAGCAGCGTCCCGAATATGCAATTTAAATGCGCGACAGCTTAGAGCGTAGTTGCTGCTAGAAAAATTTGAGATATCGTTGAATTTCCCAGTCAGAGACATGAGTGTGATATTCCTGCCACTCCTGAGATTTAAATTGCACATAGGTTTTGTACATCAACGAACCCATTACTTTCTCGCTTAAGGGATCACGGGCAAAGGCAGTGATTGCCTCATCCAGGTTACGCGGTAGGAAGTTAATTCCCATGTCTACCAGTTGTTCTAGCGAGTAGTTGTACATATTTTCGGTATGGGGATCTCCTGGATCGAGTCCTTCTCGGATGCCTTCCAACCCTGCTGCTAGGAGCATTGCTGCACCCAGATAGGGGTTGCTAGAAATATCTGCTGCACGGCACTCTACCCGCCCCCCTGCTAAGGGAATCCGCAGCATATTGGTACGGTTGTTATTTCCGTAGCAGATATAAACAGGTGCCCAGGTAAAACCAGACATACTACCCCTGGCAATTAGGCGCTTATAACTGTTCACAGTTGGCGCAATGACAGCACAGATAGCAGGAGCATGGCGAAGGATGCCTGAAATGAACTGATAGCCTAGCTTAGAGAGTTTACATCCCCTGGTATCTTCAGACTCGTAAAATAGGTTTTCTCCTGTCCTTATGTCTGCCAGCGACATATTGTAGTGAGCACCACTGCCCGTGCGGTTGGCGAAGGGTTTGGGCATGAAGGTGGCGAAGAAGCCATGCTTACGAGCTATTTCTTTTACCATCAGCCGGAAGAAGGTGAAACGATCTGCCATCTTCAGGGCATCACAGTAGGCAAAATCCGTTTCAAATTGCCCGTTCCCATCTTCGTGGTCAAAGGAGTAGACATCCCAACCCAAGCTATTCATTGCCTCGACAATTTCCTTTACCCAGGTGTAGTTGTCGAGTAGTCCTTGCAGGTCGTAACAGGGTTTTGCCAAGGTGTCGCGATCGCTAACGGGGGTAATTCCCTCCTCCGTTTCTTTGAGAATAAAAAATTCCGTCTCAATCCCTAAATTGAAGGTAAACCCCATACTGGCAGCTTCTGCCAGAACTCGCTTAAGAATTCCACGGCTACAGGCTTCAAAAGGCTTTTTCTGCAAATATAGGTCACTGGTAAACCAGGCAACCTCTGGGTTCCAGGGCAGAATTGTAACTGAATTGGGATCAGGGTGGGCAGCGACTTCTTCATCATTCACATCCTGGGGCACACCATCGAGTGCTGCTCCAGTAAATAATTCTGACCCCGCCATCATCTGCCCTAGATGAGACAGGGGAACAGATTTTGCTTTGCACATACCGTGAATATCGACAAAGCTGGCAAGGGCATACTTAACACCTTGAGACTCTAGGGATTGTTTGAGGGTTTGCAATTCAGGGGTTAGAGTTTCGGTCATTGTCTCGTTTTTATAAGTCAAATTTGGAAGTTGAGGTTAGTCTTATTAAGGAATACCTGTCTAAATGTTAGATATGGGTAAGATAAAATTAGCATAAATTACCGTTAAAATATACATTTACACGGTAGCATATCATGCTGGATGCTATAGCAGTCCTAAATCAGTCGCAAAATTGATTGAGATCAGAATCCTTGTAGTGCAAGCATCTTTCTGGCGTATGGCGCAAGCAAATCATTTAGGATTGCTATATTAGGTGTTAGGTGTTAGGTTGGGAGGCATTTCCTCCAAAGGTGTTCCCTCCACCAAGGCACGTTTTAGTTGTTCGCTGAGTTCAGCAATGCAGGTTTCTAAAATTTGCTTGCCAAAGCTGATATCCGCTTTGCTGGGAGTTCCAACCGCACCGTATACACTTTCTTTGTTGACGGTGTAGGCAAAGAAGCAACCAGCAGAACGATCCGGTTCATCCACTGCTTTATCTATCTGCACTAGATCGGGACGGAGTGACAACATGATAGAGGTTTCGGCACAATTGGCGTGGAAGTTTGCTGCATCCTGGTGGTAGAACTGATGAATGCTAGGCGCAATTTCCCAGATGGAGCGCAAGGCAATCCGCAAATCTGGGTAGGTATGTCGCACATTCTCTAAACCACAGCGCAGGGGTGCCCAGTTAGTGACGTGACCATTGAGTAACAGCAAGCGATTGAATCCAGCACTATAGACCCACTCGGCAATTTCCAGCACTAGCTGTGCTAGGGTTTCGGGACGAAGAGAAAGAGTCCCTGCCCATTTTTTGGAATGTCCCAAGGAACAGCCGTAAGGAAGGGCAGGCAGCACGGGAATTCGGGTTCTGGCAGAGACACCGTGGGCAACGGCGATCGCAGAAAAGGTATCTACGCCAACTGGTAAATGGAGTCCATGTTGTTCCGTTGCACCGACAGGCAGGATAACCATCGTCATCCCATCCTCCCGCAGCGCAGTAATTTGCTCCCAGGTCAGTTCTTCCCACAGCACCGGCTGTCCGCTCGAAGAGTTGCTCATTGTATCATTAGGGGTTCAGAAGGGCATCCCGGTTGGCGTCGTCGATCCAGGTATTCCTGCATAATTTGGTGGTAGCGCTCCTGCCCAAAGATGCGATAGTGACCGGGATAAACTGTCTCTACTGACAGTTTTTGCAGGCGTTCGTAGGTGGCAATGTAGGTCGGGATGTGGCTGCAATGGAGTTCATCGAGCAACTCGCCATCATAAATTACATCGCTAGAGAATAACTCCTGTGCTCGCAAATCATATAACGCGATACAGCCCGGTGAATGTCCCGGTAAATGCAGGACTTCCAAAGCGCGATCGCCCAAATCCAGTACATCCCCTTCCTGCAAAACTTGCGTGGGTTCCGCTCCATGTAGGGTGTACTGCTCAACCGTAAATTCTGCATGAGGCAGCCGCTCAAAATGCTCATCCTGCACCCAGCCTTGTTCTGGTGTACAGAGGGCTTCGTAGTTGTCTCCCCTTCTCAAGGCTTCTGCTTCTGCGGCATGGATGGCGCAACGCTCGAATTCGTGTATCCCACCTGCATGGTCAAAGTGGATATGAGACGCGATCGCTAGCAGTGGTTTATCGATCAGGGAAGCAATATACTGGCGCAAGCTGGAAACGCCCAAGCCAGTATCAATTAATATATCTTGAGTCTGACCCTTAATTAACCAAAGATTAGCGCGGTTGTACCAGTAGTAATAAGGTTCTGTAATCAGATACAAATTCTCTTGGATGCGTTGGGTAGAAAACCAACTGTCACACACAGGTTTGTTAAGCATGATTACATTGACTGGACAATCGAATCGTCATAGAGAGTTTCAACTTTTAAGGGTTGGGAAACAATTTTAAAGTCATAAGCTGCCTTTGCTGTCAGTTCCAAATTGCCAATCAAACTGTTGGGGTTATCTTTCTTAAATGCCATCGACTTGTTGCCTTCTAAATCAAAGAGTTTGGCACCGAGTAGTTGCTCTTTTACTTCGTCACCCGTAACTCCCAGTTTTGACCCCGAAATCTTTAGTGCTTCTGCATCACCAGCATTCAGCAAATTCACGGCTTGATCGACGGCTCGAAAATAAGCTTGCAGGTCTGGCTTGCGCGATTGAATTAAGCGATCGCGGGCAACAACAACGTCAGCAATTAAGTTTGTGCCTTTTGTGGAGAAGATGACTTCACCTTCGCCCTGCTTGGCAGCTTTTCCCAGGTAAGGTTCGTAACTTACCGCAATATCAACCTTCTTTGCAGCGAAAGCAGTGGCGGCATCAGCGGCCACCAAGTCTTTGATTGCGACATCTTTTTCGGTCAAGCCAGCTTTTTGCAAGTAGGCTTGCAGTAAAACTCTTTCAAATAAAATATTTTCACGAGCAACAGTTTTCCCTTTGGCATCTTGGGGTGATTTAATCCCACGTCCCAAAATGCCATCTGATCCATTTGAGTAGTCAACCAAGTAAATTATCTTTATTGACGGATCTTTGGCTATCATCTGGATTGCATCTCCAGAGGTCAACCAACCTAGATCGACCTTGCCAGCCAAAAATGCGGTTATTTCTTCGCTTGAACTTTGGAAAAATAGGTCTTGAACTTTTAAACCTTGTTCTGAGAAGAAATTCTTACCCACGGCAACATGATGTCCAGAGAGTCCCACCCAGTTATTTGTAGCGGACACTAATGGCTGGGATTGGGGTGAATTAGTATTGGAAGAATTGGTATTGGGTTGTTGCGAACAGGCAATAGTTAGAACAAGAGAAGCGATCGCTAAACCGAACAAACGAATAAGAGAAGACAACTTCAACATTGATAAATTTATTACTCAATTTAAGGGGCTACAAATAGATGACCATTATACTGTGTGA
>DATNQT010000111.1:0-4913 GCA_036703885.1 Candidatus Sericytochromatia bacterium | reverse complement strand
GGTAGGCGATCGCACTCTACAGGTGTTAGGTCGTAGGTAGTAGGTTTTAGGGGAAAATCTATGACGCAGACGCAGGGAAGATGAGGATGCAAGCGGGCATTCTAACTACCACCTACCACCTACCACCTAACTTAGAGGTGATGTAGCCAGGATGTTTGTTCCAAAACCGCTTTCAGGGAAACTAGGTTTTTACGGTTAAACCAATGTTCCCAGGCTTGCTGGAACTTTCCCTGCGTCGCTGCCTGCACCCCATCACTAACGGCAATACCGATATGCTGCATGACGCTGTGGTCGCGGTAGCAGTCAATCATACACGCAGTACAGCCGTCCCGCACCCGCTGAGAGCCGTCAAACTCGGTGATGTGGCACATCGGCTTATCCCAGTTATGGCAGCGGTAGACGTTAAGATGCCAGTCCAGGTAAAACAACTTCCAGCCACCTAGACAAGTGAATTGCTCTGGTTCACCTCGTAAATGGCGCTGCATATCCTCAATCGAGGTGGTAGGGTTGAGAACTTTAAAATCTTGTTTTAGTGCCTTCACAGCCTCGAAGCACTCGTACAATTCTTCGTCAGAATAGTCTACTAAATCTGACTCGGCGTAACTAAGAAAGGAAGAGCCAAGAGTGGTGAGGGGATAGGAAAAGGTAACGCTTTCAAAGCCCAGCGACTTCAAGAAGGGTGGAAGTTTTTGGTAATCTTCTACCAATCTGCTCATCGTCACTGAGGCGGCAGTACTGATCTTCCGGCGTTGGAAATGAGCATTAGCTTCACGAATGCGATCGCACACTCCCCTCAAGCCTCGATTCTGTTCGTGTTTCTCAACATCAGTCGCATCAAGGGAAATAAATACGCTTGCTAGCCCCGCATCAGCCAGTGCATCGATCCGCTTTGGCGTCAGCAGCGAACCATTAGTTACAAGCATCGGTACTATGCCAATGCTAGATGCATGAGCAATCATCTCAACCAAGTGGGGATGAATCATTGGCTCACCGCCCATGTAAACCAGGAAAGATACCCCATTCCGATAGAGGATATCCACTGCCTGGTTGGCATCCTCTAGCGTGACAGAATGCCTCATATCCATCGGCAGACGATCCACTGCAAAATTGCAAAACCCACAACGGGCATTGCACACGCTGGTAATGGCGAAATGACACGTAGAAGGGCCACCATCCAAGACTGCCTGTAGCCCCATTTGCAACAATGAACGCCGTTTTATTTCAGTAACCGGGCTATCTTGAGGCATAGTATCTTTTTTACAGTTATATTTTTTTTACCCAATTATTATCTCTGAGAGAGAAAATGCCATACAAAAGAAATTTTCTGCAATTGCTTTTTACTTAATTTGAGCAATAGCGTAACACGAGATTAGCGATCGCTCAGGATAAATGGTATAGCAAAGTGCTGAGTGCTGAGTACTCGCCACAGTCTTCTTCAAGGGTTTTAGGCGCTCATACCGTCCTAACCGCTCTTGGCGACTGTGTATCTCATCCAGTCGATGAATCATCAAACTAGATGACACTCAGGTGGAGGCTGACAAATAAAAGGTTTAGAACCGCTTGTCGTACTCCAGAACGGCACGACTATCCCCCGATAAATCCGTTGAACCGCGCAAAAGAAGCTGGTCATTCAACCGATAGCGCAGGCTGTACTGGAGAGGTTGGTCGGTGGTTAACTCTTTCAAGAGCGAAACCGATAGATTTCGAGTAACATCAACCCCTGCCTCAGCTGATAGCCCTAGGGTGGAAGTTCTCCGTTTATCGTCGGTAATTGTCGTGGGGAACAAGCGAAACTCACTCAATCCCAAGGCATCGCCAATAACGTTTTGCACGTTACCCAGCAATGCTGACCCCGCGAGGTTCACCAAACCGAGCGTACTATCTCCTCGCCCCAGAGTATCCACAAAACTACCGCCTAAGAGCGCAACAATTTCTGTTTTGCTACGGGCAGGAGTACTAGTTAGCTCCAGGCTATCTGATAACTGGCTTGCCACTCCTTCGACCTTGGCTTGGACGCGAACCGTTTGGGCACTGCCAAAACCTGTTGCTGGGACATCCCTAATTTCAGCCGATAGAGGGTCAGTAGGAAGCCGCCGTTGGATTGCTTCTGTTACCAGTGCCACCAACCGCACATTTAAAACGGGGTCGAGTCCTTGACTGGGGAAAAATCGAGCCGTGTTTTCGTAACCCCGCGCCAGCCGGAACTGAGTAGTAAAGAGATTTACCTGACCGCGCTCTAGTTGAATCGTTCCGTCAGGTCGTAGGTTGTCTAAAGGACCATTAATCGTCAGCGTCCCGTTGGCAGTAAAGTTGGCAATCGGCGCTCGTGTGATTTGGATACCTTTGCCTAGCGTCAGTTGTAAGTTATTGAATTCTGTAGAACTGTTAGGATTCGTTTCGCCACCGGAACCAGCCCCACTCCCCTCCGTAGCAGCAACTCGCTCCTCTAGTGACACCTGACCATCAAACAGGTTGACTTGACCACCAATTCTAGGAGCTAGGGCAGTGCCTGTAACCGCAACATTACCTTGAACGCCACCGCGATACAGTCCTTTAAGATTGATTGCCAGTTCGCCAATATTCACCGTTAGAGGAGTTTCCTGAGCTACAGGTTGGGAAATTGGGATAGTTCCCCCTGCCGTTATAGTCCCACCACTGAACTGACCTTGCACGCTTTCAACCCGGATACGATCTAGATCGAAGAGAACTCTACCCGTGACATTCGTTAGAGGTTCGGGTAGTGCCTGGGCTTTTAAAGTAGCATTTTCTACCACAGCAATTCCTTGGGCGATCAGTTGTGCTGGTCGATTTGTCTCAGGGTTGATAGTGCCAGAAACTTTTAGCTGTACGTCGCCACCGCCATCTACCCAAGCCACTTGACCCTGAGTAAGCAGGTTCAAGAGCGCAAGTCCCTCATCTTTGACATTGATGTTGAGGGCGAGTTGGTTGTCTTGCGGGGCAACCGAGGCAAAAGGTAGTTTGAAGGGAACGCTACCGTCGATGTTTAGAGGGTCTGTTTCAGCAAGCAGGACGGTGCTACCAAAGTTGAGACGAGCATCGTTGTAGCTAAAGCTGCCTTGAGCTGCTCGCACGGGTGTCTGGTTGAGGGTGGCATCAGTTAGGGTGAGTTCGCCTCTAGCCTGGGGATTATTGATACTACCTGCAAGGGTAGCCGTAGCGTTGAGCGAACCTGTGAAGCCAACAGCATCTGGCAGGTTGAGGACTTCTTGTAGTTGGGCGATGGGGATATTACGCAGCTGTAGCTGACCAGATTGTGCGCCGCCCCCAATCGTGCCAGAGAAACTGGCTAACCTGTCATCGGATTGGAAGCGTAGGGGTAGCAGGGTAAGAACGCCATCTTGGAAGCCACCTTGGGCAATTACCTCTTTCGCGCTGTAGGAACCCCACTGCCAGTTTTCACCTTTTAGATCGAATTTGGCGTTGATGCCAGTCGCTAGGGAACCAACTACACTGACAGTACCCGTGAAGCGACCTGTTGCTTCCTTAAGGTCTGGTAGGAAGGAGTTGGCTTCCCGCTGCTGACGCTGTTGCTCTAGGAGTGCCTGGATTTCTGAAAGACGCTGTAGCTGAGTTTGCAGTGTAGATTGGGGCAATCCCACGGGAACCACAGCAATATCAGCCGCTCGATTGTAAGTGGGAACGTTGAAACCACGACTCAGGTCGGTGATGTCAAACAGTTGTACGGCAGTCAAGACATCTTGAAGTTCTCCCTGAGCAACTTCGAGATTTGCCTGGAATTGAGGACCTTTGGGGGTTTGGGTAATGTTGCCAGAGAGCAGGTATCGATTATCGCCTTGTGTGAATTCACCACCCGTCAGGGCAATAACACCATTGGTGTATTGGAGATTACCCGTGAACGAGTTGCCTCTGAGGGTGCCAATAATCGGGTCGGCGATCGCAATACTCCCAGAGATACCATAAGTCTGTAGGTTGACAGCCAGGTCGCCCACGGTGGAGAGTTTCCCATCTAGGGGTTGAGATGCGATCGCAGGTGGTAATGGTGTTAACTGTTTGATAATCCCAATCGGGAAATCCTGAGCATTGACTAGCAACACTTCCCCTTGTCGTCTGCCGCTAGCAACAGCTTCGTTCTGCCGAATCAAAAACGAAACGGGTTGGTAATTCGACGACAGCGCTACCTCAATTCGGTCGTTGACCCCCGCTAACTGCAAATTTACCCCCTGTCCCGGTTGCGCCCTGACACTCCCGTTGAGGACGGGTTCAAACGCCAAATTATTCAGGGCAAAATTTCGCAGACTTAGATTGCCATTGACATTTGGCGCATTTAGTGTTCCTGCAATCCGCCCGTCAAAATCCGCTCGTCCCGCAACAGCTACCGTCCTCGGCAGAGCAGCAGGTAGCTGTTGCAAATTCAAGTCCGTAGCTCGAACATTTAGATCGAATCCCCGAATTGCCTGTAACCCACTACTTGCCAGGTTGACATTGACAACACCATTGGCATTAAATCCACGAGCAGTTGCCTGTAGAATCTGCAATTGTTGACCGTTCCAGTTGAACGAGGCGGTTAAAGGGCGGTCAATTAAAGCAAGACCTTCACTAAAATTCACCTGACCATTAGCCTGAATTGCTACAGGAGAAAGTGCCGCCAGGGAACCGGAGACATTCAGCCTACCCCCCAAACTTCCCCGTAACTCTGGAGAAAAACCTGCTAACTGTACGCCCGTGGGTTCCACAACTGCCTGAAAGCGACCGTTGCCCAGTTCCACATTACTCGCCGTGACAGTCCCTCCTGCCACATTCAAACTACCAGAACCTCTAGCGCTAATCGTGGAAGGACTCAAGGACGCGAGGGAGCCAGAAACATCAAATATACCGGAGAGCGGCCCTCGTAATTGCGGTGGCACTTGGGCAAGACGCTCGACCTGAACGTC
>DATNQT010000110.1:0-4445 GCA_036703885.1 Candidatus Sericytochromatia bacterium | reverse complement strand
TTGAGTTTGCTCAGCAAGCCTTAGCCGTGGCGCGGCAAATTAAAAATAAGTTGGTTGAAGTAAGGGCTTTGGCATTTATAGGTGATGCTTACACTTCCTTAAATGACAATCAAAAAGCGATTGAATTTGCCCAACAAGCCTTAGGGTTAGCACGAGAAACTAAAAACTCATCAGTAGAAGCACTTGCTTTAGATACCCTCAGCAGAGCTTACAGTTCATTGAGTGATACCCAGAAAACTCTTGAGTTCGCCCAACAAGCCTTAGCCGTGGCGCGGCAAATCAAAAATAAGTTCGTTGAAGTAAGGGCTTTAGGATTTATCGGTGATGCTTACACTTCCTTAAATGACAATCAAAAAGCGATTGAATTTGCCCAACAAGCCTTAGCGTTAGCACGAGAAACTAAAAACTCATCAGTAGAAGCACTTGCTTTAGATACCCTCAGCAGAGCTTACAGTTCATTGAGTGATACCCAGAAAACTTTTGAGTTTGCTCAGCAAGGCTTAGTGGTAGCACGACAAATCAATAATAAGTTGGTTGAAGTAAGGGCGCTTAGTTTTTTGGGTGATGCTTCTGCTTCCTTAGAGGATAATCAAAAAGCGATTGAATTTGCCCAACAAGCCTTAGCGTTAGCACGAGAACTCAAAAATATTCAATTAGAAGGATTGAATTTAGGTACTCTTGGTCGGGCTTATTCTTCCCTAGGAGATAATGTTAAAGGACTTGAGTTAGCTCAACAAAGTTTGGTAATTGCACAACAAATAAAAAAGCCGGAACTTGAATGCCGTGCTTTGTTTGTTCTGGTTATGGTTTATGCTAAAGATGATCTTCAGAAAAGTATTAATTCTATACAAAAATGCTTGGCAATTAGCCAGGAACTCAAAAATCCTCAATTAGAATCATCTAGCTTATCCGTTTTGTCTGTACTTTACTTCGCACTAGGAGAGTATCAAAAAAGTACTGAATTAAATCAACAAGGTTTGGCAATCAACCAAAAAATTAAAAATATGAAGTTTGAAGTTATTCTTCAGATGCTTCAATCCATGACTTACTTATATCAAAAAGATTCTCAGAAAGCCATTGATTCGGCACAGCAATTATTAATAGTTGCACAAGTTAACAAAAGTCGCGAACTTGAAACTCTCGCGCTATCTTTAATGGCGGCAGGCTATAGTGATTTGGGAGACTACCAAAGAGCACTTGCTCTGTCTGAGAAGGGTTTAGCTATCGCCAGAGAACAACCCGGTCGTTCGGGTGAAAATTTTCCTCTGGCAGTTTTGGCTGATATTTACAGTAAAATTGGCAGGAAAAAAGAGGCACTTGTCATTTACAGAGATTTGGTATCTACTGACAGTAATAACCTTGCCAGTCAAGTGAGTTTAGCACGCGCTTATCGCGATTCAAATTTGCCGTTTACTGCCATTACATACTACAAAGAAGCTGTCAATAATATTGAAAAGCAGCGCCTGTCCTTACGTGGAATTAGCACGGAGTTACAAGAGTCTTTTCTAAAAAAAGCTGTATTTGGTTATGTTGACAAATTAAAGAGGGTTGATACCTACCGAGAATTAGCAGATCTATTATTATCGCAAGGTCGAATTTTAGAAGCGCAACAGGTATTAGAACTGCTGAAAATTCAAGAGTTGCGCGATTTTACAGGAAATACGAGAGCAGGCGGAGAGAAACCGGAAATTTCATTTAATCAAACAGAAGAACAAATCAAAAAAGAGAATGGCACTTTGATTGCTTTTGGACAAAAAATTTATGAGTGCCAGCAAATTCAATGCAACCAACTAAGTCAACTGCTAGATCAGCGTCAAAGTTTAACTGAGCAATATAACCAAAAAATTCAAACTATTGAAAAAGATGTACGCGATCGCCGTGCCAAAGACGATGCTTTTTTTGACCCAAGCAAACTTGCCAAAGCCAAAGAAATCGTCGAAGCCCAACCCGGCACAGTACTGATTTATCCCTTTGTCCTACAAGACAAAATTTGGCTGCTGTGGACGGCAAAAGGCGGCATTGTCAAAAGCGTGGAAGTTACCAACGTGGGACAGAAACAGCTAGGAGAAACTGTCTTGAAGTTCCGCCAATTATTACAAAATCCTAGTTCTAATATTACTCAAGTTAAGGCGACGGGTAAGCAACTCTACGACTGGTTGATTAAACCCATTGAACCAGAACTCAAAGCCAATAAAATCCAAAATTTGGTCTTTTCGCTAGATCGCTCCACACGCTATGTTCCGATGAGTGCTTTGTTTGATGGGGAAAAGTATCTGGTTGAAAACTATGCCGTTTCTACGGTGCTTTCAGCGGATTTAACCGATACAAGCGATCGCCTTCCTCCCGGCACTCAAAATACCTCTGTTCTAGCACTGGGACTTTCTAATGCTGTAGCTGGCTTCAATCCTTTACCGAATGTTCCCGCTGAATTAGATGCGATTGTACGCAAGAAACCGAACGACACTAAGGGGATTTATCCAGGTTTAGAGTTCCTTAACGAAACTTTTGACTTCCGGGCACTGCGAGATAATCTTACAGGTCGTCAGATATTACACGTTGCGACTCACGGTCAATTTGTACCAGGACGCCAGGAAGATTCTTATCTTGTGTCAGGTAAAGGTGACAAGTTAACAATCGCTCAGATTAAAACCTTGCAAGATTTGGGCAATGTTCATCTGGTAGTCTTATCGGCTTGCGAAACTGCCCTCGGTGGACCTAACCAAGATGGTATAGAGATTTCTGGCATCAGTTACTACTTTCTGAATGCTGGAGCAAAGGCGGTGATGGCATCTCTGTGGCTTGTTAACGATGATAGTACTCGCCTACTGATGCAAAATTTTTACGGTAATTTAGCAAAAGGAACGTCCACTGCACCGATCGCGAAACCTACAGCCTTGCGGCAAGCACAGCTAACTCTACTACGAGGTGATACAACAACACAAACGGTTGACCAACGGGCAATTATTGAGGTCAAGCCTGTAGAAGGGGCGCAAGCTGCCTCAACCAGTAGTACGCCTGGTTTTTCTCACCCCTACTACTGGGCACCCTTTATTCTGATTGGCAACGGGTTGTAACGAAAGCTTGGAAACTTCAAAGGTTCAACCCTACCTTATAACTTTGGGAACTTCCTATAGAAATATTTTTCCTTGGAAGTAATACAACCTTAAATGGTAGCCAAGGCTAGAACAGGAGAAATCAGTTATGTCCCGAATTAAACGGCGTCAGTTTTTGCAATTTGCTGGCTCTACACTCTTCACATTGGGTTTTAGCCAACTGGATATTCAAAGAGCCGGGGATAGGTATGCCCGTGTTCTGGCTCAAGGTACGCCCCGGAAGCTAGCTTTACTAGTCGGTATCAATACATATGCAGATGCCCCCTTAAACGGTTGCGTCACTGATGTCTACTTACAGCAGCAATTACTGATTCACCGCTTTGGCTTTAATCCCAAAGACATCCTTATCCTTACCGATGGGCAAGCAACTCGTCAGGGCATCTTAACTGCCTTTGAGGAACACCTGATTAAGCAAGCCAAAGCAGGTGATGTAGTGGTGTATCACTACTCCGGGCATGGTTCCCAAGTCCGCGACCCTGACTGCGACAGTCCCGATTGCCTCAACAGTACCTTCGTGCCTGTGGATAGTACTTTACCAACCGACTATCCCAATAAAGGAGGTGTTGTGCAAGACATCATGGGACACACCCTGTTTTTGCTGATGGATGCCATCAAAAGTGAAAACCTAACTGTTGTCCTAGATAGCTGTCACTCTGGAGGTGGTACGAGGGGGAATTTCAAAATTCGCTCTCGTAGCGGCGGTTCTCAACTCCAGCCTGCCAACGCCGAACAAGCCTACCAGCAGAAGTGGTTGACATCGCTCAATCTTTCACCCGATGCCTTTAAGCAGCGACGCCGCGCAGGCGTTGCTAAAGGTGTGGTTATTGCTGCCACCAAACGCGACCAACTGGCAGCTGATGCTCCATTCAATGATTTTTATGCGGGTGCTTTTACTTATTTAATGACTCAATATCTCTGGCAACAACCTAGCAGCGAGTCGTTTGCCCGTGTCATGCCGAATGTTGCCCGCAGCACCACGAGGTTATCGTTCACGAAGCAGGAACCGCTAATCGAGTTCAAACCTAGTAGTGACCATACCAAAAGCCCTGTTTACTTCATTAACGAACAAACTCCCCCAGCCGAGGCAGTGATTACCAAAATTGAAGGCGATCGCGCTGTATTGTGGTTGGGGGGTCTTTCGCCCGAAAGTTTAGCCGCCTTTGGATCTGGTGCAATTCTTTCCGTTGTAGACTCTCAAAGCCGTGAAAAAGGGCGGGTGCAATTGATATCTCGTGCGGGTTTAGTGGGGCAAGCCAAGCTGCTGGATACGGCACAACCTGGAGCCTTCCTACAAGAACAGGCACGCGGCATTCCTAGTAACCTGACATTGAA
>DATNQT010000109.1:0-5511 GCA_036703885.1 Candidatus Sericytochromatia bacterium | reverse complement strand
ATCGCTTTTCAGTGCGTCTGCCGGCGGTCCAGCCCCAGCGGGTTTCCGACCGATTAACGTCGCCCGCTATGGTCCGAAGAATATGCAGAAGTCCCTGCGGGACTTAGCATGGATGCTGCGCTATGTCACCTATGCGATCGTAGCTGGTGACCCCAACATCATCACCGTCAACGTCCGGGGTCTGCGAGAGATTATCGAGAATGCTTGCTCTGGAGATGCCACCTTAGTGGCGCTACAGGAAATGCGGGTCGCCTCGCTAGGATACTTCAAGAGGGATGCAGCAGGAGCGGAGATTGTCAATCAGTACTTTGAGATTCTGATTAATGAATTTAAAGCCCCTAATCCTTCCGATAAACTGCGGCAGCGTCCCAGTGGTGACAAGCAAGGTTTACAACTGCCCCAAAGCTACTTTAATGCGGCAGAACGGCGTCCTAAATACGCGATGAAGCCCGGTTTGTCGTCATCAGAAAAGCAAGAAATTGTAAAAGCTGTTTATCGGCAAATCTTTGAGCGTGACATTACCCGCGCTTACAGTCAGTCCATCTCCTATCTGGAGTCTCAAGTCAAAAACGGCGACATCTCCATGAAAGAGTTTGTCCGTCGCTTGGGTAAATCATCACTGTATCAAAAACAGTTTTACGAACCCTTCATCAATAGTCGTGCTTTAGAACTAGCCTTCCGTCATTTCCTAGGTCGCGGTCCGAGTTCTCGCGAAGAAGTTCAAGAGTATTTCTCCATTGTTTCCAAAGGCGGTCTGGCTGCTCTGGTGGATGCTTTGGTTGATTCTAAAGAATATTCCGACTACTTTGGTGAAGAAACCGTTCCCTACCTCCGAGGATTGGGTCAAGAAGCCCAGGAATGTCGCAACTGGGGACCGCAGCAAGATTTGTTGAATTACAGCGCCCCGTTCCGCAAGGTGCCGCAGTTCATCACAACCTTTGCTCGTTACGAACAGCCCCTGCCCGACCAACATCCCTATGGTTCTGGGAACGACCCGTTGGAGATTCAGTTTGGAGCAATCTTCCCCAAAGAAACCCGCAATCCCAGCAGTCGTCCTGCTCCATTTGGTAAAGATACCAAGCGCATCCTGATTCACCAGGGACCAGCTACCAATAACCAAAATAGCAATCCCAAAGCACGAGGTGAGTTTCCCGGTTCTCTGGGTCCGAAGGTGTTCCGTCTAGATCAACGCCCCTTTGCGACGCTGGGCAGCAACAAAAACAACGCAGCTAGCGTTAAATTCTCCGAAAGCTCCACTCAAGCAGTGATTCGGGCTTGCTACCTACAAGTGTTTGGGCGGGCTGTCTATGAGGGTCAGCGCCAGAAAGTTGCGGAAATTAAGCTGGAAAACGGCGAAATTACCGTGCGGGAATTCATCCGTAGCTTGGCGAAGTCTGAATTGTTCCGCAAACTGTACTGGACATCGCTATACGTGACCAAGGCAGTTGAGTACATTCACCGCCGTCTATTGGGTCGTCCTACTTATGGGCGCTCCGAAATCAACAAGTACTTTGATGTCTGTTCTAAGAAAGGCTTCTACGCTTTAGTTGACGCCCTTATCGACAGCCCAGAGTACTCACAGACGTTTGGGGAAGACACCGTTCCCTACGAGCGCTATCTGACTCCAGGTGGTTTGCAATTGCGATCTTCACGTCCTGGCAGCCTGGGTGAAGATATCGGCACCCGTGTTGATAAGGAAGTGACACCACGCTTCGTTGAGTTGGGTCAAGTCAGCGATACACGGAGTGAACCGGATGTTCAATTCCGGATCAACCAAGGCGTCACTGTTAAGCGCGAACAAACTAAAGTCTTCAAGCTGACAGATAATCGTGCTAAGACAGAGGTCGCGACTCTGATTCGAGCGGCTTATCGGCAGATATTCGAGCGAGATATCGAGCCTTATGTCGTGAGCAATCAATTCTCAGCGCTAGAAAGCAAGCTGGGCAATAACGAAATTAATGTCAAGGAGTTCATTGAAGGGATTGGTACATCAGAACTTTACATTAAGGAGTTCTATGCCCCCTACCCCAACACCAAGGTGATCGAGCTAGGAACTAAACACTTCCTAGGTCGTGCGCCTGAAAACCAGAAGGAAATCCAAAAGTACAATAAGATTCTCGCAGCTGAGGGCATTCGCGGCTTTATCGGCGCGATGGTCAACAGCATGGAGTACGCTCAAGTGTTTGGTGAGGATACGGTACCTTACCGTCGCTTCCCGAACTTACCTGCTGCCAACTTCCCCAACACCGAGAAGCTTTATAACAAGCTGACTAAGCAGGATAAGAAGTTGGTAGTACCCAGCTTCGAGCCAGTGAAGTCTCGCATGGATATGGCGCAGCTGCCGCTGACTGGAAAGGCAATGGCCGATCTGAAAGCGAAAGAAGGGCAGATGGATCTGAGCAAGCCGAAGTTCATCGAACTCGGTCGCTCTTTCCAGAACGGCAACGGGCAGTCCGTTGAAGTTGGTGTCGGTACAAGCCGCCGCAAACCCTCACGGATTTTCCGCATGACTCAAGGGGCAAATCAGGGAGAAACGGCGCTGGTGATTAATGCCATCTACTGTCAGGTGATGGATGTCTTCAGTGGTCAAGTGCCTCCAGAGTTCCGGCGCTCAGAGCTAGAGAGCAGACTCCGTAATGGTGAAATCTCAGTGCGCGAGTTTGTGAAAACTCTGGCTAGTTCCGATATCTACCGCCGTCGCTTCTACACGCCCTACCCCAACACTAAGGTGATCGAGTTCTTGTTCCGGCACTTGCTGGGACGCGCTCCTGCCACCCAAGGCGAGATTCGGGCGTATAACAAGCTTCTGGCAGAACAGGGTTTAAGAGCAGCCGTTGAAGCAATGGTAGATGGTGCAGAATATGCTCGTTTCTTCGGCGAGGATGTCGTGCCATACAATCGCTACCCCTCCCTGCCTGCTGGCAACTACTTGGGTAGTGTGAAAGCTGCCTCTGACTTGGTGAAACAGTCTTGGTCAGATCTTTCACCTTCCTCTCTAAGCAGTCGCTTTAGCAAAACCTGATTGACCTATCAGGGATTTAGCTAACTGCTAATTCTTATCTCCTCTGAATTTCGGGATGGTAGTTCAGAGGAGTTTCTTCATTGCAATATCTCAATAAGGGATAACGATTTAGTGGTCATTAGTACTTTCTTACTAATGACAGATGACTAATGAGGAACCCTAAATCTGAGGAAAAATGTTACAAACTGTTGCGACGATGGAAAGAATATGAACGATATGTCGCAAAATATTTGCGGAAGGTACGCTTTAACCCCGACCTAATGTATCACCTAGTACTCCAAAAACCTGAAGAATACTTAGAACACTTCAGGCTAGGGAGTTAAGCAGTTTAGTAGCTGCTATGTGTAGCACATTCGGGTAGGTGGTTGGGCGATCGCCCATGCGAATGCCAGTTTAAGCACACCTGGTTACATATTTCTGGAGGAATCCATCACATGAGTATTGTCACGAAATCTATCGTGAATGCAGACGCCGAAGCCCGCTATCTCAGCCCAGGCGAACTAGACCGGATTAAGAGCTTTGTTACATCTGGTGAACGTCGCCTCCGCATCGCTCAAACCCTGACTGACTCCCGCGAACGCATCGTTAAGCAAGCAGGTGACGCACTGTTCCAAAAGCGCCCTGATGTCGTTTCTCCTGGCGGTAATGCTTACGGTGAAGAAATGACCGCTACTTGCCTGCGGGATTTGGACTACTACCTGCGTCTGGTCACCTATGGAGTCGTGGCTGGTGATGTCACCCCGATTGAAGAAATCGGTTTGGTTGGCGTCCGCGAAATGTACAACTCTTTGGGCACCCCCATCCCTGCGGTTGCAGAAGGTGTCCGTGGACTGAAGAATGCTGCCGCCTCGCTGCTATCTGCTGAAGATGCTTCCGAAGCTAGCGCTTACTTCGACTACGTGATTGGTGCTATGCAGTAGGGTAGTTTCCCATTCCCTGCCGTAGAGACGCCATAAATGCAAGCGTCTGTACAAAAGGTACAAAAGATTTCGAGACTACGTGAAATAAGGAAACAAGAATCATGCAAGACGCAATTACTTCTGTTATTAATTCCTCTGATGTCCAAGGGAAATACCTGGACACCAGTTCCTTGGAAAAGCTGAAGAGCTATTTCCAAACTGGTGAACTGCGCGTGCGTGCTGCAACCACCATCAGCGCTAATGCTTCCACCATCGTTAAGGAAGCTGTTGCTAAGTCTCTGCTGTACTCGGACATCACCCGTCCCGGTGGCAATATGTACACGACTCGCCGCTATGCTGCTTGCATTCGTGACTTGGACTACTACCTCCGCTACTCCACCTATGCTATGTTGGCAGGCGATCCTTCCATCCTGGATGAGCGTGTACTCAACGGTTTGAAAGAAACCTACAACTCCTTAGGTGTTCCCATCTCCGCAACTGTTCAAGCTATCCAAGCTATGAAAGAAGTTACCGCTAGCCTCGTTGGGGCTGATGCAGGTAAGGAAATGGGCGTCTACTTCGACTACATCAGCTCTGGATTGAGCTAAATAGGCTCTGTGTTCTAAATTTTTGAGCTTGTAGTCGGTTGTCTGAATTAAGGTCTGGGAAGTCAATTGTGAGTGCTAGCTTGTTAGAGGCAAGTCAGGCTTTGCCCGTACATAAGCAGATGAGTTTTGGCAGTCTAGTATTGGCGATTGACTCCCAGCCTTTGTTCTATTTACAAATGTCGTACTGAAGTTTCTTCCGTTGTAATGCAGAATCAGCCAGGTAAAAGATATACACTAAATGCAAGACGTAGTGTGTAGGCTGAGTCAGCATTGCTACAACAAAACATTTTGAGCATTGCTTTAATTGCTCGCTTCAAAAACTGAATTCAAATTCAAAATTTCTTAACCCATCAGGAGAAATAAGCCCATGCGAATGTTTAAAGTGACTGCCTGCGTTCCTAGCCAAACCAGAATCAGGACACAACGGGAGTTACAAAACACCTACTTCACGAAGCTGGTTCCTTATGACAACTGGTTTCGCGAACAGCAGCGAATCATGAAAATGGGTGGCAAAATCGTTAAGGTTGAGTTAGCTACCGGAAAGCAGGGCACGAATACTGGGCTGCTCTAAGTTTTACCGAACAGCGTTTTATCCGGAAAGGTTAGGGGGTCGCCAAGGCCCCTTTTTTCGTTATAAAGTTAGATCCCTACTCCTATTTTCAAGACAGCCACCCACGCGCCGAGAGCGCACAACGAACCCATAAAAATTTCTCTTCGCCCACTCCCTACTCCCCACTCCCTATGTTCAAGCTAGATACATGAGCAAGCAGATTGCTTTGATAAATTAGATAGTCTCCGGTCATTGCGCTAGTGTTGTTGAAAGTTATCTAGACTCCAGTGTTGTTAGTTTTTATTTAATTTAGTGGCTCTACGCGACTTAATTCTATTGGTTAATCCCTCCGTTAAGGAATGGGCAATAGATGCCCGGTTATTGCGGTGGTTAACGTTCCTGTGGATGTTTATCGGGTTAGCCGTTTTATTT
>DATNQT010000108.1:0-6218 GCA_036703885.1 Candidatus Sericytochromatia bacterium | reverse complement strand
TAAATACGGTACTGATGCCCTGCGTTATACCTTAATCCGGGAAGTAGCAGGGGCAGGTCAGGATATCCGATTGGAATACGATCGCCAAAAGGATGAGTCAGCATCGGTAGAAGCCTCGCGAAACTTCGCCAACAAACTGTGGAATGCGGCTCGGTTTGTGATGATGAATTTGGATGGCAAAACTCCTCAAGAGTTGGGTTCTCCCCTGGATTTACTCGCAAGCGGGGAGGCAGGGTTAGAATTGAGCGATCGCTGGATTCTCTCCCGCTTCCATCAAGTGGCAGGTCAAACTAGTGAGAATCTAGACACCTACGGGTTAGGAGAAGCGGCGAAGGGACTTTATGACTTCATCTGGGGTGACTTCTGCGACTGGTATATTGAACTAATTAAGTCACGGCTGCGATCGGAATCCTCAGCCACATCACGACGAGTGGCTCAACAAACTCTTGCCTACGTGCTAGAAGGGATTCTGAAACTGCTTCATCCGTTCATGCCTCACATTACCGAAGAAATCTGGCACACTCTGACGCAAAAATCTGATGAGGTTTTGGCGCTGCAATCTTATCCAGAGGCACTCCTGTCTAGAAATGGAGAAGAGAACGCGGGGAGTGTTACGGGTATCTCATCCGAGTCGTCTTCCCAATCTTTACCCATCAATTCGGAGTCACCGCCCTTAGAGAACTTCCTTCCTCAAACTCAGTACGTCTGGAACCAGGGAGCAAGGTTTTTAGGTGAACTTCCTAGAACTATAGGTCAGTTCTTCAACAGCTACCAACAACCTCTTATTGTAGTTGGTCTGCTTTTCGTAGCAATTGTTGCGCTGAAAGCGGTGGCGGCAGTCATCAGTGCGCTTAATGACATCCCATTAGTGTCATCTACGTTTGAACTGGTCGGTCTTGGATATACAATTTGGTTTATTTACCGCTATTTGCTCACCAGTAAAAATCGTCAAGAGTTAGTGGCAACTACTCGCTCGCTCAAAGAACAAATTGTCGGTAAAGGAGAAGCCCAGCCGTTGACAGCGCCCAAAACTCAGGAGGCAATGCTCAGTACTCAAAAGTCAGTCCTGGATGATCGCTCATCAAAGCTATCCCCATCAAACGGGAAAGCAACCGCAATTGACCCGGAACTGGAGCAACAGTTTGAGTTGTTGATTGGCACGATTCGTATCATCCGTAACCTCCGAGCAGAGGCAGATATTAAGCCGGGGGTGAAGGTGGCAGCTATTCTACAAAGTGGGAGCAGTAGCGAACGTCAAATTCTGGAGGCGGGTCAGTCCTATATCCAAGATTTGGCAAAAGTGGAGACGTTGACCATCGTCTCAGCACTGGAGACAGAACTCAAAATGACGATGGCGGGTGTTGTTGGGACGGTACAAGTCTTGATACCCCTCGCTGGAGTCATAGATGTGAAAGCTCGCCGCGCTAAGTTGGAAAAAGACTTAGCTAAAGTGGAAGCAGAAATCAAATCCCTTTCCGCACGTTTAGCTAATCAGAACTTTGTCAGCAAAGCTGCACCAGAAGTCGTGCAGGGTGCTAGGGAGGCATTAGCCGAGGCTCAAAAACAAGCAGAAATTTTACGCGATCGCCTTAATCAACTTACAGATAACTCTTGAGTATTTATAACCACCAACAACCAACAACTGACAGGCAATGCTACACCTGGCCCAAGTGCAAAATAATCAAAGTGTAGGCGGGGTGGAACTGAGATTGTTGGCAACCCAACAATCTGAGAATTCCTGGACAGTAATCGACCCAGAAAGCGTCCTACTGAATAATGCCAACTCCCTGCAAGAAGGCTTGTTGGTTTTGGTAGACCTTTCTGACAATAAAGAGGTTTTAAGGATTCAACACGCCAAAGATTGGGTGTTGGACTTGGTGCAGAAGTACCTGACTGGTGGGACGGCTTCAACCTTCCTACAGGAAGAAGCAGAACGCGCCGAACAGTGGCGGCAAGACCTAACGCTGCAAAGCCAGGATTTGACCCGTCGCAATCTAGAATTGGAAGCGCGTCGCGAACAACTTCAAGCCCTAGAAGAAGATTTAAAGGAAGAAAAGCAGCAACTCGAAGAGATGACAGCGAACTTGAGGGCTAGGGAAGAAGACTTAAACCAACAAAGGCAGCAACTAGAAAAGCTGGCGGCACAGTTGGAACAGGAAAAGCAACAACTGGAAGAAAAGGCAGCACAGGTCAAGCAAAAAACCGATTCAGAACATTTTTAATCACTGGTAAACCAAGTATCAAAGTCTCCGGTCAACCCGGCACCTACCCTGTAGGCATCGCCAATGGTCTTGATTTTTTATCATCCCAACTGTTGTGCCAGCTCATCAAAGGTAGAAAAAATATAGCAGTAGTCACATAGGCTCTTGAGAGTGTTGAGCGCCTTCGCACCCAAAACTACTGGTCTGTCAAGATAAATCTGTAGGGTAGGGGCGCACAGCTGTGCGCCCCTACAGAGGTTACTGGAAGTTAAAGATAACCCTGCATTTTTCCCCTGGACGAACTACTACTATGTTTTTACTCAGCACTATAGCACTCAGCACTTTGCTATAAGGCTCCAGTTCTAAACCCGTTATGGCTAAGTTGCTTAATATTTTGTGATTTTTCGTAAACTGAAAATATAAACTCCTCAGTAAAGCGACTCTCACACTTCACGATTATGCTGCTTCGACCCAATCAACGCACAAAACTTGATGATACTGATGACACGCAGTTTTACTCGATGCCCCGCTTCGTTACTCATGTCGATGAAGGGTTCATTGATCAGCTAACCCAACTGTATCGCGATCGCCTTAAGCCAAATACTCGCATCTTCGATATGATGAGCAGTTGGGTTTCCCACCTTCCAGAAGAGATGGAATTCGCTCACGTCGAAGGTCACGGGATGAATGAGGACGAACTTGCCCGTAATCCCCGCCTGAATCATTACTTCGTTCAAGACCTCAACCAAAATCCGAAGCTTCCCTTACAGGATGAGGATTTTGATGTAGTTCTCAACTGTGTGTCCGTTCAATATTTGCAATACCCAGATGCGGTATTTACTGAGATTCACCGTATCCTTAAACCCGGTGGGATTGTGATTATCAGCTTTTCTAACCGGATGTTCTTTCAGAAGGCAATTGCGGCGTGGCGAGAAGGTACAGAAGCGAGTCGTGTTGAGTTAGTCAAAAGTTACTTTCAGTCTGTACCCGGATTCAGCACACCAGAAGTCATTGCTCGTCAATCAACAGTTCCTAGTTTTCTTCAGATGCTCGGTGTCGGTGGTGGTGACCCCTTCTATGCAGTAATTGCTTCCCGTTCGTGAACTACCTACACTAACCCGATTAGCGGAGCGTGTGGACTTCTAACTCCAAGGCACGCCTGTCACCCTACCACCTAACACCTAACACCTTGACAGGGGTAGGGTGGGCAATGCCCACACTACTTACTTAAAGACTAAATCACCCCATTAAAATTACATTGTCAATAACGTGAATGACACCGTTATCGGCTTCAATATCAGCGGCAACAACAGTGGCATTTTTTACTTCAAAACCATCAGAGGTATCAATTCTGATGGGTGAACCTTCCACTGAGGTAACTGAATCCACCTTTTCCAAATCAGCTTTTGTCAACTTCCCAGCAACTACATGATAAGTCAGGATTCTGGTTAGCTGAGGAATATTCTGCACTAAAGTTTGTATAGTGCCAGGTGGCAGCTTGGCGAATGCCTCGTCAGTTGGTGCAAATACAGTAAAGGGACCGGGGCTTTTTAGCGTTTCTACTAAACCAGCCGCCTTAACCGCTGTCACTAGCGTCTCGAAAGAACCCGCACTAACTGCAATATCAACAATATCCGGCATTTGTTTATCCTCATCTGTGGCAAAAAACTTTATTAAAAAATTGTAAAACAATTACCATGTTTTACAAAAAAGATTGAGTTGTAGAGAATATTGAGGAAAACAACATTATTGATTTTAAATAATTGCAATTGCTTTTACTAATACTCAAGTCTCTCTAGAACCATTACTGTTCTATTTTTTATTGCAGATGTGTTAAAAATTTAGTCTTTGATTTTGTATCCTGATGATGCAGCATTTTCTCTATTTAACTCAATGGTTACTTCTGTATTTTTTGTAAAGAGAGTGTTTTCGTCTAAATGCGCGATCGCGTTTCACAAAGAATATATAGTTTTTATTGGGCAGTAGAAATATAAATAAACTACTCAACTCAATATATTTTTCACTAAAATTAAGGTAAAATCTCCTCAAACCAGGCTTTCGGCATTGTAGGTGTTGAGGATTAAAAAAATGGTTCATCTTAAAGGCTTGTTGTTCGGACTGAGTGGCATTGCGCTGGGATTTGTTGCCAGTGCAACAGGCTTTGCCCTCACGACTGAACCAGCATCGGCTCAGGCAGCCTACGGAAGTTATGTGGGAGCGGGACCAACTGTCGGACTTACAGAAGGCTCAGAAGGAAATGGTCGGCAAGTCGGTGGAGTGCTAGCTGTAAGGTACAAACTCCTAGAAATTCCTCTTTCTTTGCGGGCACAAGCTCTCATTGGTTCTGGCGTAGCTGTTGTACCCACCATTTCCTATGACGTTCCCCTGAACTGGCAAACAGATGCTTATCTGGGAGCAGGTGTTGCCTTTGCGGCTGGAGATTCGCCTTCGCCAGTTGGAGATAAAACCAGTTTTGCCTTGCAACCCGGAATAGATTATGTAGTCCCCAACAGCAATACTGTGCTTTTTGGCAATGCGATTATTGCCTTCGACGCCTATCGTAATAGAGGAGGAACCGCCTTTTCCGTGCAAGGTGGTGTTGGTGTAAGATTTTAGCTAATTGTGATTCATCAGGGATTTGATTCTTTCTGGGGGCCAGCAAATTTTATAAGCTCGACCCACAAGATAATTTTTAGCTAAAACCCCCCAAACATGGGAGTCAAAGCTGCTGTTGCGATTGTCACCCATAACAATATAAGAATCAGCAGGTACTTGCACCGGTCCCCATTCATAAGCAGGTGGTTCTGCAATATAGGTTTCTTGCAGAGGTTGCTCGTTTATATACACTAATCCGTCAGCAACACGAATCACTTGCCCTGGTTCACCAATAACTCGCTTGATGAAAAAATGTTCCGCTTTTTTGTCAGTTTCCTGCTGAAGAACTTGTGCAGCTTCAGGCTCTCTAAAAACCACGACATCGCCTTGCTGTGGTGAGTAATTTGCGGATTTGTTTACGAGTACTCTGTCCTCTACCTGGAGGGTAGGTAACATTGACTTGCTAGGGATTTCAAAAAGGTCAATTTTTTGATAAATCCAATTTGGTAGATAGCTAGTAACCAGTCCAAAAACAAGAACAAATAAAGCAATAACAGCAATTATATCCTGCCCTTGTCTGGGACGCTTGGGAAACGTCATAAAGGCATGGTAACAGGCTACAGCTGAGATAAGTGGCACAAATATTAGCAGGTTGGAGAAGATACGTGTCAGGCTGGAACAAATAATAATTAATGCCAGAAATACAGCCCCAAAGATGGCTTTTTCAATATACAAATGACCTAATCCTGGTAAGATTCTGGAGAGAAAAACAGCAAACCAGGGATCTTTATTCGTTCTGGGTATTTTTTCAGAACTCTGAACGTTTAACTGCTTGTTTGCACAAGTATAAGCATCAAATAAGTTTAAAATATAAATAATTCCAATCAGGAATAAGCAGCCAATGCCACTAACGGTATTACCTGTGGAACTGAAGACAGACCAAGATGCGATCGCAATCAGCACTCCCTCACTGCCTATAAAAGCCAATCCTTTTAATCTCTCCCCAGCATATAGCTGCCCGATACCCGGAAAAAACATCGAAAGATTGACAGCTAACCAAGGTTCTGGGGAAAACCTGGAATTTTGACCCTTCGCTGCACTCAAGGGCATAATCCTAATTCTTAAGTCGATGTGTGTAACTACCTCTGTTGGTAGTTTAACCTCATTGACAGGTAGAGGCGATCGCTTTTAAGTAAGATGACGGGTAGAACAAAGAAGTCTACGCGCTTCTAGCTCCAGGCGTGTCAAGAAAATAGCGGATAGAAAATAAAGATGAGCCATCCCGCAACGAAGCAGGCGGCAAATAGCCCTATCATAATTTCTAAAGACCAGCGTATATTCAGGCTTCCTAGAAGCGGGGTAGCTGAGATCGCCAGCAGAACCAAAAAAATCAAGAATAGCCAAACCATAAGGTTATCACCC
>DATNQT010000107.1:0-2950 GCA_036703885.1 Candidatus Sericytochromatia bacterium | reverse complement strand
GCCATTAGGCGATCGCAAAATCATTTGGCTCTGACCATCCAAGATAACCGAGTAAACCACTACTGTATTAGCATCGGTCAAAGCTGTCGTATCTCCAGCTTGGGAGAGGGCTACCTGTACGCACTCATCTCCAAAAAAGTTTTGCAACTCAGCGAGTTTAAGTAGTTCCAACGTATCAACTACCTTTCTCACGGGAGAGGCTTGGCCCTTACTCAGTTGCCCTTTGTCGGTTGTTCCTTGTTTCTCCAAATTGCTACTGACAACTGAAGCCTGACGGCTGACACGGGAAGCGGTAGCTGGCGATTCCAGTAACAGTGTCATCAACTCTCGATAAACGGGTTCTACCTGTTCACGAAAGTCAAATTGCAGCTCTTGATTGGCAACGACAATATCACCACGAATGCTTTGCAAAGTTGCGATCGCTTGTTCGTAAGCGGCGATCGCTTCTTCTCTTGCACCCATCGCCTTGAGTAGTCGCCCGACTTGCCACTGCCAGCGATACAAACTATCTGGGGCACTAATTTGTTGCGCCGCAAACTGAGCGCGACGGGTTAGTTCCATTGCTTTACCATACTCCCGGTTGCCTTCGTAGAGCTGTCCTAAGCTGCCAATAGCAAAGGATTCTGCTCTGGCATTACCAATGTTTCGGGCAACAGTGAGGGCTTGGTTTAAAAGAAGGGTTGGGCGTAGTTCTTCTCGTGGGGTTAATTCTCGGTTAAAGCCTTCAACAGGCATTTTTCCCACTTTCAACTCTTGTTCTGCAAGATTAATCAGCCCATAGGCTTTGTCTCGCGAATCTGGAAGATTATTGAGCAACTCTCTAATTCGGTTCCAGTGGGTAACTATTAAGTCCCAGTCGGGCTTAGTTAGGGGTTTTTTGTTCGGTTGTTCTAAATTACCACTGGCGAGCAAGCGAGTCAGATTCAACAATCCTCTGACTTCTTCAATTGGCATTACGCCTTTGGCTATTTGCACGCTTTGCTCAAAATATGTTCTTGCCTCAACCCGATCTTGTGTAGCGGCTTTGATTAAGCGTTGAGTTTCTTTGTCATCACCTTCTAAGTCGGCAGCATTTGCCTGATAGCTATACCGAGCTGCACGAGTCACGTAGATATTTCCCAGGTTATTGAGGGCTGTTGCGATGAAACTCGTGTTATTTAATTCACGGGCAATTTTCAAGCTTGTTTGGTGAGCCTTCAATGCCTCTCCATAATTTCCTAAAGCCCAATAGGCATTGCCTAAAGCTCCTTGTGCGGCTGCCTCAGTTAAACGATTTTCGGTTTGAGGTGTAAGTTCAAGGGCTGACTGCAACAGGGGAATCGCACGTCGCTGCTGTCCTAAATCGCTGTAAGCTTGGGCTTGCTCAATTAATAGCCCTGCCAGAGGTTGGCGCATTGCCTGATCTTGGGAGCGATAAATTTGAATCGCCTGTTCCCACTGAGCGATCGCTTCAGAAAGTTGACCTGTTTGCCGATAAGCCAGTGCTAAGTTATTGTGGACAATTGCTTGCTCTTTGGCAGAGGAGATTTGAGGCAGGGCTTGTTTCCACAATGCGATCGCCTCAGCAAACTTCCCAGCCTGATAGTGTTCTATCCCCTGCTGTACTACCTGAGCATATGGTTCTTTTTGCTCACCTGATAAAGCCGACACGAGGGGTTGTCTCTGTGTAGCCACGACTGGCTGAAGGGTTTGCCCCGGAAAGGCGGTATTAAGTCCCAAGCACAAAACAAGAGTGGCTAAAACCACAAGACTGAAACGATACCAACGCCGGACTATTTGGAGCATTTCAGTCACCTATCGAAGGATAGAGTATTGTATCTTTTTTAGTAAATTGTAAAGGCTAAGTACATTCACGTAGTTGACACTCCCCGCTCTAAAGAGACAGGGATTCTTGGTTCGCAGACTCGCCGTTAAACGACAGGATTGCTCCAATCGCCCAAGAAGGCAAATCTCCCCAAGCGTAAGTTCCGGCGTGCCCCGCCGTACACAGTGCTAGTTTCAGGATGTTGATGGCAGCGTTTACATCTCTATCTTCTGTGAATCCGCAATGCGGACACACATGAGTTCTGGTTGATAGAGACTTTTTCACTTTCTTGCCACAGCTAGAACAATTTTGACTTGTATTGTGAGGAGGTACAGCAATAGTAACCTTCCCATACTTAAAGCCAAAATACTCTAGCCATTGCCGGAATGTTGACCATCCTGCATCACTTATAGATTTGGCGAGATGCCGATTTCTTACAAGCCCTTGAACATTTAAGTCTTCATAGGCGACCAAATCGTTAGATTGGATGACGGAGTATGCAACTCGTTTGCAATACTCTTTTCGTTGCCTACTTACTCCTAAATGCTTCCGTGCATATCGGTTTCTCGCTTTGTGGTAGTTTTTCGACTGCGGAATAGCCCCACGATTGAACTTCTTAGACTTCTTTCGGTTTGCTCTGTTTAGTTGTTTCTCTGACTTCCTGTAAAACTGAGGGCAAGGTTCTGTATTACCTTGGTTATCAGCAATGAAGAACTTTAACCCTAAATCCAAACCCACCATTTTTCCAGTTAGATTGGGTTCAATCCTAACTTTCACATCGATTGCAAACTGAGCATAGTATCCATCAGCCCTGCGGACTAATCGAACTCGCTTAATTTGCTTAATGTCATAGTAGTTAAGGTCATAAGTGCCCTTGAGCTTGAGAGTTCCTATGCTCTTCCCATCTCGGAAGGTGATAGTTTTTCGATTAGGTGAAAGCTTCCAACCGCTAGTCTTATATTCAACTGAGCGGCAGTTCTTCTTGAACTTTGGAAATCCTTTTTTACCCAAAACTTTCTTCTTGCAGTTGTCAAAGAACCGAACAATCGCGCTCCAAGTTCGTTCTGCCGCAGACTGTCGAGCCATTGAGTTGAGTTCTTCGGCAAAAGGGAATTCTGCCGCGAGTACGGCACAGTACTTGTTGAG